>PWWF01000421.1 GCA_003561595.1 Paracoccaceae bacterium
CCCGTGTTGTCGGTGTGACAGACCACGATCACGTCACTGCGCGGGTAATTGACCAGATTGGTCGCGATGCTGCGCAGGTCGCGCTGCAGGTCAGGGCGCAGGGTTGCGCTGTCCACCGCAAACAGCAGGTCCTGCGGTAGGGTCAGGATCAGTTCCTCGCCCGTGTTGCGGATATCGACATTGCTGCCCAACTGGCGACGCAGGTCTGCGGCCTGTCGGTCAAGCTGCTGCCCGATCAACGCCCCGGCGGTGCCGCCGATGATTGCACCTGCGGCAGTGCGGCGCGCACTGCCGTCACCCGTTGCCGCACCAATCACACCACCGACAGCCGCGCCGGTCACCGACCCGGCCAGCGTGCGGTTCTGCGGGTTGTTGGGGTCAGGTTCGCAGGCTGCCAGAAACAGAATCGCAGCCCCCAAACCGATTACAGGCTTGCTCATGAACATTGTGTCAGTCCCTCCAGAGTTCTCAGCCTCTATAGTCTGCAAACCTGTGTGAAGTCATGTCAATTCCGCTTGACCGGCAAATCCTTGCCTGTCGAGTCTGCCGATGCCTCCAGCCGTGCGGATTCCCAGCCCAGCATGGCGCGCTTGCGCTCCAGGCCCCAGTGATAGCCGCCCAGACCGCCTGTTCCCCCGCGCAGGCAGCGGTGGCAGGGAATCACAAAACCCAGCGGATTGCGCCCCACCGCCGCGCCCACGGCGCGCGCGGCGCGCGGTGTGCAGACCGCGCGCCCGATCTCGCCATAACTGGTCACATGTCCTGGGGGCACGCGCAACAGCGCCTCCCAGACCTTGATCTGAAAGGGCGTGCCGATCAGGTGCAGCGCCGCCTCGCCCGATTGGGCGAAGGCGGCGGCGACATGCGGTGCGGCGGCGGCATCATCCGCGATCAGGCGCGCCCTGGGCCAGCGCGCGGCCATGTCGGCAAGCGTTGCATCCGCGTCCCCCGACTCGTCAAAGGCCAGCCCGCACAGCCCCTGATCCGTGGCCATCCCCAACACCGGGCCGAAGGGCGACGCGAACCAGCCATACCGGATGCTCAACCCCTCGCCGCACCGGGCATAGCTGCCCGGTGTCATCGCCTCCCACCGCAGGAACAGGTCATGCAACCGCGCCTGCCCGGACAGACCCACGGAATGCGCAGCCTCCATCGTGGTGAAGCGTTCTTCCAGCAGGCGCTTGGCATGGCCCAGCGTCAGATACTGCTGGTAGCGCTTGGGCGAGACGCCCACCCACTGGCTGAACAGGCGCTGGAAATGCGCAGGGCTCATTCCCATGGCGGCGGCCAGATCGGCAAGCGAACGCTGCGCACCGCCCGGCGCGTCGATCAGCGCGATGGCGCGTTCCATGACGCGGTAATGATAGGTGGCCCCGTCTGCGGTCTGTACGGGCATCTCTGTCATGGTGGCATCCCTTCTGGTCTTCCCCTGTCTAGCCCGGCCCGGCCCCCGCACGCGACCCGAAAGCTGCGCAAAGGGCGTTGCCAATGCTTCACAGGTTCACTAAGCCTGTTGGCAGAGTGCACAAAAAACAGGCGCGCCTTGCATGAAACTGGGTCTGATCCTGCTGGTGCTGGGCTATATGCTCAGCCAGTTCTACCGCGCGTTTCTGGCCGTTCTGGCCGGGATGCTGCAATCCGATATCGGGGTCACGACCGACGATCTGGCCTTTGCCTCGGGGCTGTGGTTTCTGGTCTTTGCGGCCATGCAACTGCCCGTGGGCGTGGCGCTGGACCGCTATGGCCCGCGCCGGACAGCGGCGCTGATGCTGGGTCTGGGCGGCACGGGCGGTGCGGTGCTGATGGGGTTTGCGGGATCGGCCCTGCATGTGCATCTGGCCATGGCGCTGCTTGGGATCGGCTGCGCGCCGGTGCTGATGGCGTCCTATTTCATCTTTGCGCGGCTCTATCCGCCTGCGGTCTTTGCGACATTGGCGGGCGCGGTGCTGGGCTTCGGCTCGCTCGGGAATATTCTGGGCGCGCTGCCGCTGGCCTGGGCGGCCGAGGCGATGGGCTGGCGCGCCGCCGTGCTGGCCGTGGGCGGGCTGACGGCGCTGATCAGCGCGCTGATCTGGTGGCGTGTGCCGGACGTCCCGCGCGCCGAACAGGCCGGGGCCGGGCAGGGCAGGTTGCGGGACCTGCTGCGCATTCCGGCCCTGTGGCTGATGATCCCGCTTCTGGCGGTCAATTACGCGCCTGCCGCCGGGATACGCGGGCTGTGGGCGGGGCCGTTCTACAGCGACCTGCATGACGCGAGTGCAACGCTGATCGGGCAGGTGACGCTGCTGATGGCGGTTGCGATGATCCTCGGGAATTTCGCCTATGGCCCGCTGGACCGGGTATTCGGCACGCGCAAATGGGTGGTGCTGACCGGCAATCTGGCGGGCGCGGCCTGTCTGGCGGTGCTCTGGGCCGTGCCGATGGCGGGTGTCTGGCAGGCGGCGCTGCTGTTTGCGGGTGTCGGGTTTTTCGGGGCCTCCTTTCCGATGATGATGGCGCATGGCCGCAGCTTCATCCCGGCGCATCTGACCGGGCGGGGGATCACGTTCCTGAATCTGTGCTCTATCGGCGGGGTCGGGGTGATGCAGACGCTCAGCGGGCGCGTGCATGCCAGCGCCCCCGATCTGCCGCCCGAGGCCGCCTATCAGACGCTGTTCGC
>PWWF01000434.1 GCA_003561595.1 Paracoccaceae bacterium
AGCCTCGGCAATCTGACACCCGCCGACGTCTACTTCGGACGAGGCCAAGCAATTCTGGCAGAAAGGGAGAAAATCAAAACACAGACAATTCAGAACCGGCGTATCCGTCCGGTCTGACTGGCGTTGACTTATTCAGCGGTCCAGTTCCAGGGCATCAGTTCATCGATGTGGGGCATTTTGTGATCTGCGACGCGGGCCAGAACCCAACGCAGCCAGGCTTCTGGATCGACACTGTTCATGCGACAGGTCTCAATCAGCGTATAGGCGATGGCAGCAGCATCACCTCCGCCCTTTGACCCCATGAACAGATAGTTCTTGCGCCCGAGAGTCACCGGTCTGATTGATCGCTCGCAGATATTGTTATCCAGCTCCAGCTTGCCATTTGCGAGATATGCCCGGGCTTTTGGCATGCGGCCGAGCGCATAGCGTATGGCGGCTGCCAGGTTCGACTTGCCGGAAATCTTGGGCAATTGCAGCGACAGCCATGCCTCCAGATCGTCAAAGACCGGTTTTGCCTTTGCCTGCCGCAGGGCAATGCGCGCATCAATGGGCTGATAGCGCGCTTCTTTTTCCACGGCATAGAGGGCAGCGATGCGCTTGATCGCTTCCTCGGCGATGGCAGAGCCTTCGCTCTCATAGATATCGACGAACTTGCGACGCACATGCACCATACAGGCCTGCTCACTGGCGCGATCTGTCCCGAACAACCCATTGAACCCGGTGAAGCCATCCGCATGGATCACGCCCTTATATCCCTTGAGGTGGGATGAGGGGTGTTCACCCTTCCGATCCACGCTGAACTGATACCACACGCAAGGCGGCGTTTGCCCGCACCATGGGCGTTCATCGCGCACATAGCTCCAAAGGCGCGCCGTTTGCGCTTTGCCTTTGGCCTGCATCTTGACGGGCGTGTCATCGGCGAACAGTGCAGGTCCGGCCCGGACCAGCTTGCCGATATGGGCGGCCAGTGGTCCCAGCAGCGCCGTTGATCGCCCGACCCAATCGGTCAGTGTGGACCGATGCAGGTCGACCTTGTCACGGGCATAGATTTCGGACTGGCGATACAATGGTAGATGATCGCAATACTTGCCGACCAGAACATGGGCCAACAGGCCCGGACCCGGGCGCCCGCGGTTGATCGGGCGTGAGGGCAGTTCGGCTTGAGCGAACGCCTCGCAACAGGTGCAGGTCATACGCGGCCGCACGATCCGTTTCACCACGAAGTGGCCGGGGACGTATTCCAATTCCTCGGTGACATCTTCGCCGAGTTGCTTGAGCGCACCGCCACAATCACCGCAGCTCTCACCTGGCGACAGGATTTCTTCTTGGCGCTCCAGATGATCGGGCAGCGGCGCGCGATTATGGGTGCGCTTGGCGGGTTCATCTTTATCGGCGTCGGCTGTTGGTGTTGTCTTTTCCGACGCCGCAGCAATTTCGGTGTCTTCCTGAAGATCGAACGCCAGCTGATCCATGGTCTCGGATTTGCTGCCAAAACGGGCCTTGCGATGTGCGGCCAGTTCTTTCTTCAGCTTCTCGATCTGATAGGCCTGCGTCTTGATTTCGGCCGCCATCAACTCGCTGACAGCGCGCAGCTCAGTGGGGTCTTCGGGCAGGGATTTGAAGGTCGCGCGCATGCGAATTTTATATCCGAACAGCCTCCTGAACGGAACGCAAAATGCGTCAATCCTTATGTTTTATTGACTTATCCGGCCTGCAATGGCCGCCATGTCCGCGCAGGTGTCCGCCAGTCAATTCCTTCCAGCAGCATCGACAATTGCGCCGCCGTGACACAGACTTTGCCGTCCTTGGCCGCAGGCCAGACAAACCGCCCTTTCTCAAGCCGCTTCATGAACAGGCATGCGCCCTGTGTATCCCACCAGATGATCTTCAACAAATCACCTCGGCGGCCACGGAACACGAACAGATGGCCGGAATACGGGTCCTCAGCCAGCAGCTTCTCCGTTTGTGCTGCCAATGTGTTGAAGCCCCGCCGCATATCCGTCACGCCCGCCGCAAGCCAAACCCGCGTGTTGCTCGGCACCGGGATCATGCCGTCAGCCCCTGCACCAAGCCTACCACTGAGGATAGCGAAGTGGGGCCTTCCACCAGAATCCGCCGCCCGTCTGACAACGCGATATCCACGCGCTGCGCCATAACCGCAGGACCGGGATCAGCCGCCACGTCATTCAATCGCGCAGGAGCGGTGGAGCCTTTCAGGGCGGACGTTTCAATCTCGACCGGCAGGAAAACGCCCTCAAGGGCGATACTCTCCCCCGACGACGATCCACCCTCCCCCGACGACGATCCACCCTCCGCAGGCGCGAACCGAGGATCCTTCAGCCATTTGAAAATCAGGTTCGCGTTCATCGAATACCGCCGCGCAACCTGCGCCACCGAAACGCCCGGCGTCAGGGTCTGCGCGCAAATCGTGCGCTTCTCGTCATCAGACCAGTTGCGTTTCTTCTGACCCTTCTTCCCCGCCATCACCGACCTCAAGATGTCCACTACCGATGGTGGACATTATCACCCACTCCATCACGCAGGCAGGGCAGTCAGACCGGACGCATACGGTACTGGGAACGGGGTACTGGGACCGGGGCACTGGGACCGGGGCGATGGTGCGAACGAACACATCAGGCACACTCGACTGCCCGGAT
>PWWF01000065.1 GCA_003561595.1 Paracoccaceae bacterium
CGCCCTATACGGTTGTGGTGGGGGTTCCCGCTGAAAAGCTGCGCCGCCGCTTTCCCAAGCAGGTCGCGCGACGGCTGACAGAGCTTGCCTGGTGGGACTGGGACCATGACCGCCTGCGCCTGGCGCTGAGTGATTTCCGCCAGATGGAGGTCGAGCGGTTCCTGCAGAAGTATGAGGGCGTGACACTGCACTGAGCGCTCGGGTCACGCCGCGCGCGTTTGGCTGTCCAGCTTACCCAGAAAACCGGCGATATTGGGATCGGTATCATCCAGCGGCACGGCGTCAAAGGCGAACCAGCGCATGGCGCGGTATTCGCGCGGGTCAAAATCAGGCATCTGCCCCGCGCTGCCCCGCAATGCATACCAGAGCGACACATCGACATGGGGATGCGCGCCGATGGTTTCCGCGATGGACAGGAACACGGGTGCGTCAAAGAGGAATCGCGCCTGCATGCGCAATTCCTCGCGGCATTCGCGGATGACTGTGTCGCCTGGGTGCTCGCCCGGTTCGACATGGCCGCCCGGGGGCAGCCACAGGCCAGAGCTGATATGATCCCCAAGCAGCACATGGCCCTGATCGACTACCGGAAAATAGCTGACCAGATGCATGTTCGGGGTCGCGGGCGGGGCGCTGCGGCACAGGGGCGCGCCAGAGCGCACCCAAGCCTGCGCCCGCGCCAGATGGTCGCGTTCCAGCGCATCTGCCGGGCGGATGCGTGCCAGTTCGGCGATGATCTGCTCGGCGTAGTTCATGGCGCCTCTATTGTGCAGCAAACGCGACCGGCGCCGCACCGCGCAGCATTCGCTGTGCCGCCTGCCCGCTGGCAAAAGCGATCCGCCCGCGGGCAATCGTGGCCTCGATCCGGCGGGTATTGGGGTTCATCACCACCAGATCAGCGCGCTGTCCGGGGGCAAGCCGACCGCGATCCGCAAGCCCCATGATCTGGGCCGGGCGGGTCGAGATCATTTCCCAGGCATGGGCGAAGCTGAGGGCGCGCGCATCGGCAATGACCCAGGCCGCCTGCACCAACGCGGGGATGTAGTAATCCGAGATCAACGCGTCGCACAGCCCGTCCTCGATCAGTTCCATCGCCGCGATATTGCCCGATTGCGACCCGCCCCGCACGATATTGGGCGCCCCCATCAGCACCGGCTCGCCCGCAGCCTGGGCGGCGCGCGCAGCCTCTGCCGTCGTGGGAAATTCGCAGATTGATGCGCCGATGCCGCGAAAGAAGGCGCGCGTTTCGGCAGACGGGTCATCATGCGAGCCCATCATGACACCAGCCTCGCGCAGATCGGCGGCCAACCCGGTCAGGAAGGCCGGGATATGAGGATCCGCTTCGCCCGCAGCACGGACAATGGCCAGCAGATCATCCGGCAGATGGCCATTCTGCGCGGACCACGCGGCAAAACGCTCGGGCCGGTGATCGGCCATTTCCAGCGCCTCGGGCAGGTGATTGTTGAACACGATGTAATCGAGGTGATACTCGCGCACGACCGCCATCAGCGCGGCGTGATCGTCGGGCATATGCGTCTCGAACCGCAGCTGGATGCGGATATCGGTCATCAACCGATGCGCGATCTGGCGACGGGCCTCCAGCAGCGCGACGGCCTCATCCGGGGCGCGCGACCCGCCCTCCCATGACCAGCTTTGCGCGAACCATGCGGTCGTCACCCCTTGCGAGGCCAGTTCCACATCCGCCGATTGCAGCGCGGCGCGCTTTTCAAAGGGCGCGCTGGGGCGGGGGCGGACATGGCGCTCGAACCCGTCGCCATGCAGATCGACAATACCGGGCAGCAGCCAGTAGCCGGACAGATCAATCTCATGCGCGCACGGCGCAGACGGCACGATACTCTCGTCGCAGATTGTGATGTCGCAATCTTCAAGCGCACCGTTCAAAAGGCACAAGGCGCCGGTCAGGCGCATTTCTCCGGTCGTCATTTCAGTTCCCTTCGCATTTGCGCCCTTCCCTAGATGGGGAATGTTGCAATCACATGACGCCATCGGGGGTATCTGGCCCCTCCAGCACCAGTTCGACGCGCGCGCCCACGAAATAGGTTCGGCCAAATTCCACCGGAATGCCAGAGCCGTCTATATTAATTGCCTCGGACAGAATGAGCGCATCGCCGACTGCAATCTCCAGCAGCCTTGCCTGCAACGCATTGGCATTATGCCCGGTCAGATGGGTGGAGGCGCGGACATAGTCGCTGATTCCCGCCTGGGCCAGCGCGTCCGTGACCGAGGACAGCGCGCGCAGCCCCGCATCCAGGTCGGGCAATCGGGTGGCGCAGAAACTCGATCGGGCCAGTGAAACCGGCAGGTCATCGGCCAGGCTGATCGCTTCGACCACATGCACAGGCGCGCCAGCCGCGATATCCAGCGCGCGCGCCTCGGCGGCAGAGGCGGCTTGCCGGGTCAGGCTGAGCAGCTTGCGCGACGGGCTTCGCCCTGCCGAGAGCAGGTTCTGCCGAAATCGCGTGCGTCGCCCGATCGGATAGCGCAACGGCGCCGCCCGCACGAACACCCCGGCCCCGCGCCGTGCATGCACCAGCCCCTCGTCAGACAGCGCCTGTAGCGCGCGCCGCACCGTGTGGCGGTTCACGTCGAAGCGTTTTGCCAGCAGCGCTTCGCTTGGCAGCCGGGTGCCTGCGGGCCATGCGCCCTGCGCGATCTCTGCACGCAACGTGTCGGTTATTTTCTTCCACAGCGGCTCAGTTACGGTCATGTCGTGAAACTTTCACAAAATTCCTTTTGATTAAAACTAGTCAACAGCGTATTTGTCTAGTTGTCTATAGCTAGATTGGTCCTGAGAATGTCTGCACAGCCCCTCTCCCGCCGCGACTGGCTTGGCCTGATTGCACGCGCGCCGATGGCACGGCTTGGCGCGCTCTGGCCCGATGATCCGCCTGAATTCACCTGGCTGCGCAAGCCCGAGGTCGGGGCGATGATGGTGCAGGGCCGCGCGGGGGCCGTGGGCGCGGCGTTCAATCTGGGCGAAGTGACGGTCACGCGCGCCTCGGTCCGGTTGCCCTGCGGGACCATCGGTCACGCGCTGGTGCAGGGCCGCGACACGCGCAAGGCAGAGCGTGCCGCACTGCTGGATGCGCTGTTGCAAACCGAACACGAGGAACAATTGCAGGCGACCGTGCTGGCCCCCTTGCAAGCCGCCGAGCAGGAGGAGGCCGAGACGCGCGCGCGCCGCGCGGCGGCCACCAAGGTCGATTTCTTTACGATGGTGCGGGGCGAAGGATGAGCATGCAACTGACCCAAGGCTTTGCCGACCCGGCCATTGAGGCCGCGCGCGTCTTTCGCATCGTGCTTGATGCGATGTCCCATCCGGCGCGGATTGTGACGCTGCCCGAGATCGACGCGCCCGCCCCCTGTTCCCCGGCGGCAGCAGCGGTCCTGCTGACACTGGTCGATGGCACCACGCCGCTGCATCTGGCAGGGGCGCATGATTGCGAGGCGATGCGCGACTGGGTGCGCTTTCATCTGGGCGCACCGCTGGTCGGCCCGCAAGACGCGGCCTTTGCGTTGGGCATATGGGACGCGCTGGGGCCGCTGTCGGCCTATCCTCAGGGCAGCGCAGAATATCCCGACCGCGCGGCAACGCTGATCGTGGACGATATGGCGCTGCGCAGCAAGGGTGCGCGCCTGACCGGACCGGGCATCGCGCATGAGGCATTTCTCTCCCTGCCGGATGTCGCCGCGCTGCAAGTAAATGCGGCGCAGTTCCCGAGGGGCGTGGATTTTCTGTTCGCCAGTGGCGCGCAGCTTGCAGCCCTGCCGCGCTCGACACAGATCGGGGGTGCGTGATGTATGTGGCTGTCAAAGGCGGCGAACGCGCGATCGAGAATGCCCATGCCTGGCTGGATGACGCCCGGCGCGGGGATCGGGATGTGCCCGATCTGGGTCTGGCGCAGATCCGCGAACAGCTTGCGCTGGCGGTGGATCGCGTGATGGCCGAGGGCTCGCTCTATGATCCCGATCTGGCTGCGCTCGCGCTCAAACAGGCGCGCGGCGATGTGATCGAGGCGGTGTTCCTGACCCGCGCCTTTCGCACCACCCTGCCCCGGTTTGGCGCCAGCCTGCCAGTTGACACCGGCGCAATGCAGATCCTGCGCCGGATATCAGCAACCTACAAGGATGCGCCGGGCGGGCAGGTGCTGGGGCCGACATTCGATTACACGCATCGCCTGCTGGATTTCGACCTGGCCCAGGCACCCGAGGTTGCGCCGGCGCCAGAGATCGAGGCCCGCCCCGCGGACACGCCGCATATCCTGTCGCATCTGGACGCAGAAGGGCTGATGCAGGGCGAAACTCCGGGCGGGTCAGAGGTGCCGGACCTGACCCGCACGCCGCTGGAATTCCCGGCCGAGCGCGCGTTGCGCCTGCAGGCGCTGGCGCGTGGCGATGAAGGGTTTTTGCTGTCCCTGGCCTATTCGACCCAGCGCGGCTATGGGCGCAATCATGCCTTTGTCGGTGAATTGCGGATCGGGCATGTGCGGGTCTCGGCCCATCTGCCGGAACTGGGCTTCGAGATCGAGTTTGCCGAGATCGAGCTGACCGAATGCGAGAGCGTGAACCAGTTCCAGGGCTCGAAAACCGAACCTGCGCAATTCACCCGTGGCTATGGGCTGGTCTTTGGTCAATCCGAACGCAAGGCGATTTCCATGGCGCTGGTGGATCGCGCGCTGCGTGCACGGGAACTGGGCGAGGACATGGACGGCGCGCCTGCGCAGGACGAGGAATTCGTGCTGTCGCATTGCGACAATATCCAGTCGAGCGGCTTTCTGGAGCATATCAAGCTGCCCCATTACGTCGATTTTCAGGCCGAACTGGAACTGATCCGCAAGATGCGGCGCGATGCGGCGGCGCGGCAGGCAGCAGAATGAACGCTTGCGACATACAGGCGCGCCCTTGCGTCGCCCACCCACCCACCCGCTCCGCAAGGGCGCGCAGGAGGATGCCATGACCGAGTACAATTTCGCCTATCTTGATGAGGCTACCAAGCGCATGTTGCGCCGTGCCATCCTCAAGGCCGTGGCCATCCCCGGCTATCAGGTGCCGTTCTCCAGCCGAGAAATGCCCATGCCGTATGGCTGGGGCACCGGGGGCGTGCAGGTCACAGCCGCCTGTCTGGTGCCCGAGGATACGCTGAAGGTGATCGACCAGGGGGCCGATGACACCACCAACGCAGTCTCGATCCGCAAGTTCTTTGCGCGTGTCGCGCATGTGGCCACGACCGAGGCCACAGCAGAGGCCAGCGTGATCCAGACGCGCCACCGCATCCCCGAACGCCCCCTGACTGACGGGCAGATCCTTGTCTTTCAGGTGCCGATCCCCGAACCCCTGCGCTTTCTGGAGCCGCGCGAGACCGAGACCCGCACCATGCACGCGCTGGAAGATTATGGGCTGATGCAGGTGCGGCTGTATGAGGATATCGCCAGGCATGGCGAGATTGCGCGCGCCTATGCCTATCCTGTGCGGGTCGAAGGGCGCTATATCATGGACCCCTCCCCGATCCCGAAATTCGACAATCCCAAGCTGGACAATTCGCCCGCGCTGCAATTGTTCGGGGCCGGGCGCGAAAGCCGCATCTATGCACTGCCGCCCCATACCCGTGTCGAAAGCCTGGATTTCGAGGATTACCCCTTTACCGCCAGCAAGGCCGCAGGTCAGCGCTGCGCCATTTGCGGGGCAGAGGACAGCTATCTCGACGAGGTCATCACCGATGATGCAGGCGGGCGGATGTTCGTCTGCTCGGACACGGATTACTGCGCCACACGCGTGGCCGCACAGGCGGAGGATGCCGCATGATACCGCTGTTGC
This sequence comes from Paracoccaceae bacterium, assembly GCA_003561595.1. Lineage (GTDB taxonomy): Bacteria > Pseudomonadota > Alphaproteobacteria > Rhodobacterales > Rhodobacteraceae > Roseinatronobacter. The sequence goes on from PWWF01000065.1 coordinate 5,833, forward strand.
AGGTCGAGGGGTTGAGCAAATTCTACGGCCACCATCTGGGCTGCGCCGATGTCAATTTCACCCTCTGGCCAGGCGAGGTCATGGGGATCGTGGGCGAGAGCGGGTCGGGGAAATCCACGCTGCTGAATTGTCTGGCCGGTCACATGGCGCCTGACACGGGCCGCGTGATGTTCGACACGCGCGATCTGGGCCCGCGCGATACGCTTGCGATGTCCGAGCCCGAACGCCGTTGGCTTGCACGCACGGACTGGGCCTTTGTGCATCAGAACCCGCGCGACGGGTTGCGCATGAATGTCAGCGCAGGCGGCAATGTGGGCGACCGGCTGATGGCCGTGGGCGCGCGCCATTATGGCGATATCCGCGCGCAGGCCAGTGACTGGCTGGGACGGGTCGAGATCGACGCGGGCCGCATTGATGAGCGCCCGCGCGCTTTCTCGGGCGGGATGCAGCAACGCCTGCAGATCGCGCGCAATCTGGTGACCGGGCCGCGGCTGGTTTTCATGGACGAACCGACGGGGGGGCTGGATGTCTCGGTGCAGGCGCGGCTTCTGGATCTGTTGCGCGGGCTGGTGCAGCGGCTGGGCCTGTCGGCCGTGATCGTGACCCATGATCTGGCCGTGGTCCGGCTGCTGGCCGACCGGCTGATGGTGATGAAGGATGGTCATGTCGTTGAAGAGGGGCTGACCGATCAGGTTCTGGATGATCCGCAGCATGCCTATACGCAGCTTCTGGTCAGTTCGGTGCTGCAGGTCTGACGCGGTGCGGCACCGAAAGCGTTGAATGAGTATTTTGTGCAAGATGAAGGGCAAGGGAATGATCGAGATTTCAGGGGTCGGCAAGCGCTTTGTGTTGCATAATCAGGGCGGTGTCGTCCTGCCTGTGATGGAGGGGGCGACGCTGTCGGTTTGGCCCGGCGAATGCGTGGCGCTGGTGGGGGCATCGGGGGCCGGGAAATCGACGCTGATGCGCATGATCTGGGGAAACTACCGCTGCGATCAGGGCTCGATCCGCGTGGCCGGGGTCGAGCTGTGCGGGGCAGAGCCGCGCGATGTGATTGCCCTGCGCCGCGACCGGCTGGGCTATGTCAGCCAGTTCCTGCGCGTCATCCCGCGCGTGCCGACATTGCGCGTCGTCGCCGAGCCATTGCTTGCGCAGGGGATGGCAGAGCCGGAGGCTCTGGAGCGCGCGCGCGCGTTGCTGGCGCGGCTGAACATCCCGCGACGGCTGTGGTCGCTCTCGCCCACCACCTTTTCGGGCGGTGAGCAGCAGCGTGTCAATATCGCGCGCGGGTTCATTCTGGACTGGCCGGTGATGCTGCTGGATGAACCGACCGCGAGCCTGGACGCGGCCAATCGCGCCGTGGTGCTGGACCTGATTGCCGAGGCCAAGGCGCGGGGGGCGGCGATCCTGGGCATCTTTCATGATGCTGACGCACGCGCCGCGGTCTGCGACCGCGAGGTCGATGTCACAGGCTTCACGCCTGCGCGGGACCTGTCGGCATGAGCGGTCATCGCGGGCGCGGGCTGCTGGTTGCGATTGTCGGCCCCTCGGGGGTGGGCAAGGACACGCTGATCGCGGCACTGGGCAAGGCGCGGCCCGATATCATCCTTGCGCGGCGCGTCATCACCCGCCCGGCAGATGCGGGCGGGGAAGATCACATCGCTGTTTCCGAGGCGCTGTTTGACGCGCAGGTTGCCATGGGGCGCTATGCCTTTCACTGGGGCGCGCATCGGCTGCGCTACGGGGTCCCGGCCAGCATCGATGCCGATCTGGCTGCGGGCAAGGTGGTCGTGTTCAATGGCTCGCGCAAGGCGCTGCCGCAGATCAAGGCCGCCTATCCGCAGCTGCTGGTGCTGATGGTCACGGCGCCCCCAGAGGTTCTGGCCGCCCGTCTGGCCGCGCGCAAACGCGAGAGCGCGCGCGAGATTGCCGCGCGGTTGAAACGGGCGGAGCTGGCCGCGCCCCCCGGCGCGCAGGTCATCGTCAATGACAGCACGATTGACGCGGCATTGGCGCAGATCGAGGCCGCGATTGATCGCGCGATGGAAGACGTCTGAGCAGATGAGAGCGCCCCCTTCCACCCCGACCAACGCCGCAAGCAACCGGGCCGGAACCATGACACAAGATACAAGGACGACAAGGCAATGAATGAGGTGATCCTGGGGAATGCGCAGCTTGTTCTGCCTGACGAGCTGCGGCGTGGTGCCGTGGTCATCCGCGATGGCGTCATCGCCGCGCTTGATGACAGCCGCCATCTGCCCAAAGGTGCGCTGGATTGCGAGGGCGATCTGATCGCCCCCGGCCTGATCGAGTTGCATACGGATAATCTGGAGCGGCATCTTGCGCCGCGCCCCGGTGTCGACTGGCCCCATGCCAGCGCCGTCATCGCGCATGATCGCGAACTGGCGGGAACCGGGATCACCACTGTTTTCGACGCGCTGCGCATCGGGTCGCTGATGCGCGAGGATGCGCGGGGTCGCGGGCGCTATGCCCGCCCGCTCGCCAGCGAGATACTGGAGATGCGCGACCTTGGCGCCCTCAAGATCAGCCATTTCCTGCATCTGCGCGCCGAGATCTGCTCCGAAACATTGATCGATGAGTTGGACGAATTCGGTCCCGATGACCGGGTCGGCATTGTCAGCCTGATGGACCACACGCCCGGCCAGCGCCAGTTTTCCAACCTGTCCAAACTGCGCGACTATCTGCGCGGGAAATACGGGATGTCCGCGGCCGAATTCGACGACCATGTTGCGCGCCAGCAGGAACTGGGCGCACGGGTCCGCGCACCGCATGAAGCCGCCGTGGTCAAAGCCGCGCGCGGCTGCGGGGCGACGCTGGCCAGCCATGATGACACGACAGCGGCGCAGGTTTCAGCTTCGGCCCGGCATGGTGTCCGGCTGGCAGAATTTCCAACCACGCTGGAGGCCGCACAGTCCTGCCATGACGCGGGCATCAAGGTGATGATGGGCGCGCCGAACCTGATCCGGGGCGGGTCGCATTCCGGCAATGTCGCGGCGGCGGAGTTGGCGGGCGCCGACCGGCTGGACATCCTGTCATCCGACTACGTCCCGGCGGCCTTGTTGCAAGGCGCCGTGCGCCTGGGGCAGTCGCTGGGCGATATGGCGCGGGGCTTTCGCACGGTCACCGCCACACCGGCGCGGGCGGTGGGCTTGTCGGACAGGGGCGCGCTGCAGACCGGCCTTCGCGCGGATATCATCCGTGTCAGCTTGCCCGGCTCGGTTCCGATGCTGCGCGAGGTCTGGGTCAAGGGCGCACGTGTGGCCTGAGCTGTGAAGGGTGCAGTCCCGGCGCTGAGAGGAATCGGGTGAAGGGTGCGGCGGTCGCGGCTGCGCCTCCGGCACCATGCCCTTGCGCATGTCCTGCGATTGTAGCCGCCCAGTTGCGCAAGAATGGCGACCTCATGTTCCGGTTCGCCGCCGGTCATCACGATCTCGGGCAGCGCAGCATGTTTGCGCGCATGTTGATGCGCGCCTTTGACTGAGATGGCCGCAAAGGGGCTGGCCCAGGGCCGCACCCAGACGGATGCGCCCTGGCCCCATGCGCTGCAGGCGCTGCACGGTCATGTCCATGCACCCGACCTGTGGTTTCACGACCTGCGCTGGCCCGATGGCCGGGCCCATGACGCAGCCGAACGCGACGTGATCGCGCATCTGGCCGAAACCGCACCTTGTGCAGAACGGAAAAGGGATAACCATATCCTGCGCCGGATAGCCGAGTGTCATCGAGAAATATGGCGACATGGGGGGCATCCACAGCCTCGACATGCGGATCGAGAAGCTGCGCGGCGTGTCCTTTGCCTATCTGCGTTCCAGCATGGGCGAGCGGTTGATCATCGCCGAAGATGGCGAATCCGACCTGACGGATGACATGGACCTGGGTGTCCGCTTCGACCCGATGCACGCCTTTCTGTTCGATGCCGAAACCGGCCACAGATTGCGCTGATCGCGGGCGAGATCGGGGCGTTACGGCACCGTCAGGACGATCTTGGCCGCAGATACCTGCCCGGCATCAAGGTCGGCAAAGGCCGCAGCGCCTTGCGCAAGCGGGCGCTGTTCAACCCAGCCAAGCGTGCCCAGATCGCCCGCGGCCAGCGCATGCAGGGCCGCACGGAAATCATCCGGCGTGTAGCAATAGCTGCCGGTAATGGTGATTTCCTGCAGGGTGATGCGGCGGATATCATAGCCCTCATGCCCCGGCAGCAACCCGACATGCACGATCACCCCACCGGGCCGCACCAGCCGCGAGGCTGCCTGCCGCGTGGCCACTGCGCCGACCGCGTCGATGATCAGGTCATAGGCGCTGTCGCCGGGGTCATCCGCCTGCGGGTCAAACCCGGCGATCCCCGGTTCTGCGCCCAATAGCGCGCGCCGTCCGGGATGGGGTTCGGCCACGTCAATCAGCGTGGCCCCCATATGCCGCGCGACCAGCGCCGCGCCCAA
>PWWF01000010.1 GCA_003561595.1 Paracoccaceae bacterium
ACCTTTCCCGCCATGTGGGACGCGACACAGGCCATGGCCACGCGCCTGCACGCCGGAGAGTTGGAGGTCGAGCAGGCCATGAGCCACGCTGCCGCCGATGTGATCTTTCGCACCCTGTTTTCCGTGCCGATAGAGGATGACGCCGCGGCCGAGGTTTACGCGAGCTTCCGCGCACATCAGCGCTCCAGCCCGATTCTGAATCTGGCGGCCATGATCCCCATGCCGCGCTGGATACCGCGCTATTTCCCCCGCCGCACCCGCGCGACGGCAGCGCAGATCCGGCGGCTGATCACCGAGATGACCGCCGCGCGGGGCCGGGCGATTGCCGATGGCACCGCGCCTGATGATCTGGCCACCAAGATCATGACGACCCGCGACCCGGAAACCGGCGCGTGTTTCGACACCGCCGAAATGGTCGATCAGGTCGCGATCTTTTTCCTGGCGGGGCATGAAACCAGCGCCTCGGCGCTGGCCTGGACGCTGTATCTGGTCGCCACGCACCCCGACTGGCAGGCGCAATTGCGGGCAGAGGCGCAGGTCTTGCGCCCCCATCTGGACGGCCCCGCGCCCGGTTTCAGCATCCTGCGGCAGATGCCGCTGATCCGCGACACGTTCCGCGAGGCGCTGCGCCTGTATCCGCCCGTGCCGATGATGGTGCGCGAGGCCGCAGGGCCTGAGTGTTTCCGGGGCCGCAATCTGGGCGCGGGGGCGCAGGTCATCGTCTCGCCCTGGCATATGGGGCGGAGTGCACGCATCTGGGACGCGCCGCATGACTTTCAGCCCGAACGCTGGCAGCAGGACGGCACACGCGCCTGCGCGCGCGATGCCTGGCTGCCCTTTTCCGCCGGGCCACGGGTCTGCCCCGGTGCGGGCTTTGCCATGGCCGAAGGGGTGCTGATGCTTGCGCGGATCCTGTGCGACTGGGAATTGCGCGCGATCCCCGACCGCGTGCCCGAACCCGTGGCGCAACTGACCGTGCGCGCGCGCAACGGGATATGGGTCGAGATGGTGCCCGCGCCGGGCTGATTACACGCGCGCGCCCAGCAGATGCAGGACGCCCGACCCGCCACGATAGAGCGCCTCGCGCAGCGCGCGCAGACCATCAGGGGCAATCGGGGTGACGGGCAGGGGGATGTCCTGCGCCGTGATCGCGCCGCGCGACAGATCGGCCAAAAGCTGGCCAAACAGCGTGCCCGGCGCGATCCCCCGCCCGTTATAGCCGGAAATCGACCAGACCCCCGGCGCGTGCTCATGCAGGCGCGGCAGCGCATCCGGCGTCGTCCCGATCCGGCCCCACCAGCCGTGGCGCAGGGGCATATCGCGCAGCGCCGGGTAAAGCTGCGCCATCGCGCGCGCGGCCCATGCGCGGTGCAGGTTAGCATCCATGCCCCCCAACTGCCCGACCGATCCGATGATGAACCGCCCCGCCGCATCCAGCCGGAAAGAGGTCAGGATCTTGCGCGTATTCCACGCCCCCTCGCGCCCCGGCAGGATCTGCGCGCGCAGATCATCGGGCAGCGGGTCGGTGGCAAAGTTGAAATAGGGCAGGACGGATTGATGGTCGCGCAGGCTTGCAAAGGGCGCGGTCGAATAGGTGTTGGTCGCAAGGATGACGCGTTCGCAGGTGACCGCGCCGCCGCCTGTGCGGATACGCCAGCCTGTGCCATCACGCTCCAATGCGCGCACCGGGCTATCCGTGTGGATCTGCGTGCCCGCGCTGATGGCCGCACGGGCCAGCGCGCGCGCATAGGCCAAGGGCTGGATCGTGCCCGCGCGCGGGTCATGCAGGGCGGCGCGAAAGGCGCGGCTGCCGGTGCGCGCGCGGGTCGCGGCGGCATCCAGCAGCGTGACATCCGCACCGCGCGCCTGCCATTGCGCGGCACGTTTTTCGAGCGTGGCCTTTCCACGCGCATCGGGGGCGCAATGCAGGGTGCCTGTGGGCTGCGCCTCGCACGCCATGGCGTGGCGCGCGACCAGATCCCAGACCAGCGCCGGGGCCTGCGCGAGTGCCTGCAGCAGGCGGGGGCCGTGATCCGGCCCTGCGCGGGCGATCAGGTCATCGGGCATCAGCCACAGCCCGGCATTGACCAGCCCGACATTGCGCCCCGATCCGCCCTGACCGATTGTGCCTGCCTCCAGCACTGCCGCGCTGACCCCGGCCTGCGCCAGATGCAGCGCCGCCGACAGCCCCGTATAGCCGCCGCCGATAATGCCCACCTGCACCTGCGCCGCGCCCGCAAGGGGCGTGGTGGCAGGTGCAGGCGGGGCTGTGTCCGCCCAGAGGCCGGGGCCGTCAGATGTCAAACTTGACGCCTTGGGCCAGCGGCAATTCGTCGGAATAGTTGATCGTGTTGGTGGCGCGGCGCATATAGCCCTTCCACGCATCCGACCCGCTTTCGCGCCCGCCCCCCGTCTCTTTCTCGCCGCCGAAGGCACCGCCGATCTCGGCGCCCGAGGGGCCGATATTGACATTGATGATCCCGCAATCGGCGCCCACAGCGGACACAAAGGTTTCCGACTCGCGCAGGTCGCGGGTGAAGATGCAGGCCGACAACCCTTGCGGCACGCCGTTTTGCAGCGCGATGGCCTCCTCCAGCGTGTCGTATCCCATGACATAGAGGATGGGCGCGAAGGTCTCGGCGCGCACGA
>PWWF01000131.1 GCA_003561595.1 Paracoccaceae bacterium
ACGCGAGCGTGCTGACCGCCGATGTCGCCAATGCCGCGTTTTTCGAGGCCGTGGCGGCAGAGGCCGGTGATGGCAAGCTGGCCGCGAACTGGGTGATCAACGAGCTGTTCGGACGGCTGAAGAAGGAAGGTCACGACATCACCGACAGCCCTGTCTCGGCGGGCCAGTTGGCGGGCATCATCAAACTGATCCGCGCGGGCGATATCTCGGGCAAGATCGCCAAGGACCTGTTCGAGATCGTCTATACCGAAGGCGGCGACCCGGCGGCGATTGTCGAGGATCGCGGCATGAAGCAGGTCACAGACACCGGCGCCATCGAGAAAGCGGTGGACGAGATCATAGCCGCCAACCCCGCGCAGGTGGAAAAGGCGCAGGCCAATCCCAAGCTGGCGGGCTGGTTCGTGGGTCAGGTGATGAAGGCCACGGGCGGCAAGGCCAACCCCAAGGCCGTGAATGAGATCGTGACGGCGAAGCTGGGGCTTTGAGCGCGGGCGCGGGTGCTGCGCTGCGGCCGCTCAATTGAGTATTTTTGGCAAGATGAAGCTGCAGGGGTGTTGATTCCCTGCGGTTGCTTGCTGCTGCGGGCTTGACGGGGGACAGGCGATGGACCCTGACAGTGTGGTTTGCGCGGAACCGGGGCGCAGCAAAAAGCCGCGCCCCGGCGGGGTGCGGCTTTGCATTTCGTCGATCAGGGACAGGATTACTTGATCTTGCCTTCCTTGTATTCGACATGCTTGCGCGCGACCGGGTCGAATTTGCGGATGCTCATCTTCTCGGTCATGGTGCGGGCGTTTTTCTTGGTGACATAGAAATGCCCGGTGCCTGCGGTCGAGTTCAGGCGGATCTTGATTGTGGTCGGCTTGGCCATGGCTGTTTCTCCTGCGTCGGGGGGCGCGTTGCGCCTGCACCCGCCTGTGAAATCTCAAGCAAGCCTTCTACGCCTCTCGCGCGGCATGTCAACGCCAAAGGGGCGGGAATCCGGGCATTTCAGCGGGAATTGGGTCGGGCAGCCTGGGATGGGCGGCGGTGCGTTCTGGGACTGGCGGCGGGCTGCGCGCGGGGCGGTGCGCCAGCATGAGGCGGGCCGCGCGCGCCTTTCCCGCGCGGCGGGGTAAAGTGGTGGTGTGCAGTACCGGCTGGCGCGCATATGGGGCCGCGCGCGCGCCTCTGGTGTGCTGCGGACGGTTTGGGTGATCTGCCGAGGGCAAGGTGATTGTGGGGGCAGAGCGGCAATCCTTGCGGCTGCGCCAGTCGCGCCCTCGGACATGTCCAGCGCCGCACGGGGCCATGACACCCGAGGGCCAGTACACGACCGCAGCACCTGGGGCCGGTGCGTCCCGGTTCACCGCGCCCTGTCCTTTAGCCTGGCGGCGCATCGGGACCGGGTTGTGCCGTCGTCACAGCCCCTGTCAGCAGCCTGCCGCGCGGGGGGGGTAAACCGCCCAGAGCCATGCCGTCAGGTGCCAGCACCCGCGACAGGCGCGCCTCGATCTTTTCTTCGATTCCCCAAACGCCTCGTCTATCTGCCAAAACCTGCCACCACTATAGCAGGCAAATCTGAACAAATTCTTGAGGCCAGGGATGCGGATGGTCTGTAAGCCGGGTTCTGTTCGGGGGGCGCATGGCCCCCGTCGATGGCCATTCATCTGGCCCGCGCGCTTGCGCACGGGGCTCGAGCTGCCAACCCGGACCTCGGGCCAAGGCTGCCCTGCGGGGATATCCGTGTCGGATCACACCCGCGCGAGGTCCCTATTCGGCATTGCTCCGGGTGGGGCTTGCCGTGCCGGTCCGGTTGCCCGTCCCGCGGTGGGCTTTTACCCCACCGTTTCACCCTTACCCGGCCACGCATGCCGGGCGGTCTGTTTTCTGTGGCGCTTTCCCTCGGGTTGCCCCGGCCGGGCGTTACCCGGCACCCTTGCCTTGTGGAGCCCGGACTTTCCTCGGGGGATCACTCCTCCGCGACCATCCGACCATCCGCATCGCGCCCGACATAAGCAGGCGGCCCCGATGACGCAAGCGCGCATTCGCGCTATACTCGCCCAAACCGGGGGGGCGGGGCATGACCAAGACCATCATCCTGCTGTTCGACGGCACGGCCAACACGGTCCGGGCCAATCGCAGCAATATCCTGCGGCTTTATGGCTGCCTGGAGAAATCCGATCGTCAGCTTGTCTGGTACAGCCCCGGTGTGGGCACTTTCGGGGGCGAGGATACGCTGTTTCACTACCGCCAGCGCCTGCGCGAGGGGCTGGACCGGGCAACCGGCTGGGGGCTGGACCGCAATGTCAAGGACGCCTATCGCTTTCTGGTCGCGCATTACGACAATGGCAAGCGCGGGGGGCGGCGCGTGCAGCCGCGCGACCGGGTGATCATGTTCGGCTTTTCGCGCGGGGCCTATACGGCGCGGGTGCTGGCGGGGTTTCTGAATGCGCTGGGGCTGATGGCGCCGCGTCATCTGAACCTGCTGGATCAGGCCTACCGCACCTACAAGGGCGTGGCCGAACGGCCCGGCGCCAAGGGCGACTGGAAGGAAATGGACCTGTGGTATCGCGTGTTGCGGCCCGATTTCGTGCCCGTCGCGCTGCTGGGGCTGTTCGACACGGTCAGTTCGGTCTTTGAATGGGGCCAGAGCGGGCCGCGCTTTCGGGCCCATGCCAGCACCAGCATCAACCCGTCTGTCGCTGCGATCCGCCATGCGATTGCGCTTGATGAGCGGCGCGCGCTCTATCAGCCGCTGCTCTGGCCCGGCGGGCAGCATTATTTCGGCAACCGTTTTGAGCGCGGGCGCGCCATCCCGCAGGACCTGCGCGAGATGTGGTTCGCGGGCGTGCATTCGGATGTGGGCGGCGGCTATCCGGAATCGCGCTCGGCACTGGGCAAGGTGGCGCTGGACTGGATGATCCGCGAAACCGAACCGCTGGGCGTGCAGTACCGGCAGACGACCGTGAACCGGCTGGTGCTGGGGCGGCAGGGCGACGGGCCGTCGTCGCGCTATGTTGCCCCGGACCCGATGGCGCGCGCGCAGGAATCGCTGAATCTGGGCTGGCTGCTGACCGGGATGATCCCGCGCCGGGTGCCGCAGGGGATGCGCACGGCCAATATCGGCGGGCTGTATCTGCCGCTCTGGCGCCATCGCTTTGTCCCGGATGCGGCGCTGGTGCATGAAAGCGTGGCCGCGCGGCAGGCAAAGCCTGCGCTCGCCTCGCCCAATCTGCCGCGCATGCCGGTTTACGCGCCCTGACGCCCTTGTTCCCCCCCTGCGCCTGCACTAAGCAGAGGGGGCAGAGTTTTCGGGGGTTTCATGCGCATTCTGGTGACCAATGATGACGGGATCAACGCCCCGGGCCTGGCCGTGTTGGAAGAGATCGCGCGCAGCATCGCAGGCCCCGAGGGTGAGGTCTGGGTCGTTGCGCCCGCCTTTGAGCAATCGGGCGTGGGCCATTGCATCAGCTACACCCATCCCACGATGATCGCCAAGCTGGACACACGGCGCTACGCCGCCGAAGGCTCGCCCGCCGATTGCGTGCTGGCGGGGATCTATGATGTGTTGCAGGGCGCGCAGCCCGATCTGGTGCTGTCGGGCGTGAACCGGGGCAACAACTCGGCAGAAAATGCGCTGTATTCCGGCACGATCGGCGGCGCGATGGAAGCGGCCTTGCAGGGCCTGCCCGCGATCGCGCTGTCGCAATATATGGGGCCGCAAAGCGAGGATCTGCCCTCGATCTTTGACGCGGCCATTGGTCATGGCGAGGCTGTGGTGCGCCGCCTGCTGGATCAGGCGATCTGGGACAAGGGCGATTACCGGCTGTTTTATAATGTCAACTTTCCGCCCGTTGGCAGCGGCGCGGTAAAGGGGATGAAGGTCGCCCCGCAAGGCTATAGAAAAGATACGTTTTTCGGGGTCGAGTCCCAGATCTCTCCCACCGGGCGCAAGTTTCTGTGGATCAAGGGCGGCCCGCAGCATCTGCCCACGGCACCCGGCACGGATGCGGCGGTCAATCTGGATGGCTATATCTCGGTCACGCCGATGCGCGCCGATCTGACGGCCCATGACGCGATGGATGCAGTTCGAAAGGCGCTGGAATGAGCGGTGACGATCTGGTCGAGGCACGGATGCGCTTCATCTATACCCTGCGCTCGCGCGGGGTGACGGATGCGCGCGTGCTGCAGGCCATGGAACGGATCGACCGGCGCGATTTCGTCACCGGCGTCTTTGCCGAACGCGCCTATGAGGACATGCCCCTGCCCATCGCCTGCGGGCAGACGATCAGCCAGCCCTCGGTCGTGGCGCTGATGACCGAAGCCTTGCAGGTCGGCCCCCGCGACAAGGTGCTGGAGGTCGGCACAGGCTCTGGCTATCAGGCCGCGATCCTCAGCCAGCTTGCCCGCCGCGTCTATACGGTCGAGCGTTACCGCGCGCTGGCGCAGGGCGCGCGCGCGGTGTTCGAGCGTCTGGGGCTCGCGAATATCACCGCGATGGTGTCGGATGGCAGCCACGGTCTGCCCGATCAGGCACCCTTTGATCGCATTATCGTGACCGCCGCCGCCGAGGACCCCCCCGGCCCCCTCTTGGCCCAGTTGCGCATCGGGGGTATCATGGTGGTTCCCGTGGGGCAGTCGGATACAGTGCAGACCCTGATCCGCGTCACACGGCACGAGAACGGGTACGAGTATGAGGAATTGCGCGCCGTGCGCTTCGTGCCACTGGTCGAAGGGATCGGACAGTGACGGCACCGGGGCCAGATGGCAGGACAACTGCCACATCAGAGGCGCGTAATCGCACAGGGCAGCCGCAAGGGGCAGGCAGAATGATGAGTGGATACAGGATCGTCTTGCTGGGCAGCGCCGCTGCCCTTGCCCTGAGCGCGTGCAACGGTTTCGACCTGGACATGCGCAATTCCGAAAGCGGGTTTTCGACCGCAGACGCCGCGCGCACGGCAACCGCCGAACGCCCGCGCGCGGACTCGCGCGGGGTGATCACCTACCCGGATTATCAGGTTGTCGTCGCCCGCGCCGGTGACAGTGTCGGCACTGTGGCAGAACGCATCGGGATGAGCGCGCGCGAACTGGCCAGCTTCAATGCACTGAACGAAGACACCGTGCTGCGTCAGGGCGAAGTTCTGGCCTTGCCCAGACGGGTTGATGAGCCATCCCAGGACAGCGATATCCAGATCTCGACGCTGGCAGACACGGCCATCGCGCGCGCCGAAGGGCGCAGCACGCCGCCTGCGCCGGCACAGACAACCGAACAGCCCGCCAGCGCGCAGCCCAACCAGCACCGTGTCGCGCGCGGCGAGACCGCCTTCCAGATCGCGCGGCTTTACAATGTCACGCCGCGCGCACTGGCCGACTGGAACGGGCTGGACCCCGAAATGCGTGTCCGCGAAGGCCAGGTGCTGATGATTCCGGTCGCCGAGGAACAGGTTGCCGCGCGCCCGCCCTCGGACCCGCCGCGCGAACGTGAAGAGCCCGAGGAAGAGAGCGTGCCGCAGCCTGGTGCCGGCAGCACGACCCCCACGCCGCCCAGTGCCCGCGAGCCCATGCCCGAACCCGAACCCTCTGCCGAGGAAGCGGAGCGCGCTGCCGAGGAGGCGCGCCCCCCCTCGCCGTCACTCTCCGAGGAACGGTCCGAGGCATCGCAGCCCGAATTCGTCATGCCGGTGGAAGGGCGGATCATCCGCGCCTACTCGCCCGGCCGGTCCGAGGGGATCGGCATTGCTGCCTCTGCCGGGACATCCGTGCGCGCCGCTGCGGCGGGCACCGTCTCGCGCATCACCAGCACGGCCAATGGCGTGACTTTCCTGATCCTGTCGCATGGCGACCGGCTGTCAACGGTCTATCTGAACGTGACGGATGTCTCGGTCAGCGAAGGGGCCAGCGTCAGCCAGGGTCAGACCATCGCCAGCGTGGCCGAAGGCGACCCCAGCAACCTGCATTTCGAGGTGCGGCGCGGGCTGGACAGCCAGGACCCGATGAGCTTCCTGCAATAGCGGGGGCGCATGGGCTTGCGTCCGGGCTTGGCCCCCCTGTATGCTGTTAGCGCTAACTGATACTGGAGGGCGTCGCGATGACACCGAATGAACAAAGCCAGGCGGCACTGGCCGTTTGCCAGCTTGCCCCCGTCATTCCCGTTCTGGTGATCGAGGATATCGCCCATGCCCGCCCGCTGGCCGAAGCGCTGGTGGCCGGCGGCCTGCCCGCGCTGGAAGTGACGCTGCGCACCGATTGCGCGCTGGATGCGATTGCGGCCATGGCGCAGGTGGACGGCGCTGTTCTGGGCGCAGGCACCGTGCTGAGCGCCGCACAGATGGCCGATGCCCGCGCGGCAGGCGCGCGCTTTGCCGTCGCGCCCGGTGCAACGCCCGCGCTGATTGACGCGGCCCGCATGCATGAACTGCCGCTGCTGCCCGGCGCGCAGACCTGTTCCGAGGTGATGACCCTGCTGGAACAGGGCTACAGCGTCCAGAAGTTCTTTCCGGCCGAAGCGATTGGCGGGGCAGCGGCGCTCAAGGCCATTGCCGGGCCGCTGCCGCAGGTCACGTTTTGTCCCACAGGAGGGATCACCGTAGCGCGCGCGCCTGACTACCTGTCGCTGCCGAATGTGGCCTGTGTGGGCGGCAGTTGGGTCGCGCCCAAGGCGGCCATGGCCGCGGGCGACTGGGCGGCGATCACGGACCTGGCACGCGCGGCGGCACAACTGCCGCGCTGACCCGGCAAATCACGTAAGTTGCAAGCATGCAACACAGCGCGCCAGTGGCCTGCGCACGGGTAGACCACACATACATGGCCCATAGGCTGCGTGTTGCGACCAAAAACGCAACCTCAAGACGCGAAAGGGATATTCATGACCCAACGCAGCCTAATGGCAGCAACTTCACTGGCATTCGTGCTTGGACTGGCAGCCTGTGCCCCCACGCCGAGCGCGCCACCGCCACCAGCGGATTTGGAGCCGCATGGCGACCCGATGGCCGGTGAACCGGAACCGATGGCCGAACCGCTAGAGGATGATATGGGCGCTGCCCCCATGCCGATTGACTGAGCCTGCCACAGGCGACAGACCGACCACAAGAATGCCAGCAGCCGTGACAGCCGGTCTGCTGGCATTTTCCGTTCCGGATCAGGCGCTCAGCGCCCAAGGTCTGCGCCCCTCGGCCCAGGCGCGGGTGGCCTTGCCGAACGCCTCGAACAGCGGGCGTGATACTGGGTCCAGCCCCGCGCGCCATTCGGGGTGCCACTGCACCGACAGCGTGAACCCGCGCGCGCCCGCGACATACAGCGCCTCTGCCGTGCCGTCGGGCGCGTGGCCGTCGATGACGATGCGCTTGCCCGCGCTCTTGACGCCCTGTCCGTGCAGCGTGTTGGTCATCACCTCGGCCGCGCCCATCAATTGGTGGAACACGCCGCCGTCGGTAAAGCGGACCGGATGGCGCAGGGCGAATTTCTCTTCCAGCGTGCCATCAGGCGGCATGCGGTGATTCATCCGCCCCGGCAGATCGCGGATTTCGGGATGCAGCGTGCCGCCCATGGCGACATTGACCTCTTGAAAGCCACGGCAAACCCCGAAAAACGGCTGCCCGCGTTCGACACAGGCGCGCACCAGCGGCAGGGTGATGGCATCGCGCGCGCGATCAAAGGCACCATGGGCGGGGGTTTCCGCCTCGCCATATTCCTCGGGGTGGACATTGGGCCGCCCGCCGGTCAGCAGAAAGCCGTCACAGACTTCCATCAATTCCGCGACCGACACGAGCTTGGGGTCCGGCGGGATCACCAGCGGGATACAATCGGCCACCTGCGCCACGGCCTCGGAATTCATCGTGCCGCCCGCATGGGTGGGGTATTCGTCATTGATCAGATGCGAATTGCCGATAATGCCGACGATGGGTCTGCGCATGGGGTGTCCTGACTGTTCCACCCCCGTAATCTAGCAAATTCACCGCCAAGGTCGAGAGGGGCTGGCCCGCCCGGCAGCCATACCGGATACCTTGCTGATGGCTGCCCGTTTTCAGGGCAAGCCGCGCGGCCCGGATCGGGCGCCTATCAAGCGCACAGACCCGAAACGCCTCTTGCGCAGAGACAGCAGCGCTTGCAGGCTAAGCCACCCTGCAACCTGACATGCGAGCCGCCCCATGCCCCGCCCCTTTGACCCGGAGGATGTTCTCTGCCTTCCGCTCGTCGCCACCTTAGCAACTCGCGCTGCCGATGGCGCGCCCCGCACTGCGCCTGTCTGGTTCCAATGGGAAGCAGACGCGCTGTTCATGCTGGGGGATGAAGGCTCCAGCTCGCTGCGCCGGATCGAACAGGACCCGCGGGTCGCTGTGGATATCATTGAGTATGACAATGCGCGCGGCATCATGCGCCATCTTGGATTGCGGGGGCGTGCATCGATTGAACCGATGGACGCAGCCGTGTTTCGACGCTTGCTGTCGCGCTATCTTGGCCCTGACGAACACCTCTGGAACCCGTGGTTCATCGACAATGTGGCAAAGATATCGGACCCGGCCGGCCGCCTGCTTTGCCTAGCTCCCGACAGCATTTTCACCAATGATGTAAGCTTCTTTCGCACCGGGCCGGACCTGGCGACGACATGACCGCTCCTGCGCGGGACGGCCCGGTTCCGGGGATCAGGGCCAATCACCACGTCGCAAGGCAAAGCTGTGCTGCATCTCCGGGCCTGCCCGCTGGGCAGAGCACGCGCCCACATTGCGCCCCGTCTCGGCAAACCCCAGATCGCGCAGCAGCGCCATCGAGGCCGGGTTGTCGTGATAGACCTGCGCGTGCAGCTCATCGGCCAACCCGCAGTCAAAGACCATGCCGACAAAGGCGTGCAGCACGGGCCGCATGATCCCGCGCCCCTGTGCCTGTGGGGTCAGGAAATAGGCAAGATCGCCCTGCCCGGCCCCGGCATCGCCCAACAGCCCGATCGAGCCCAGAAACCCCGCGCCCCCATCCACCGCCAGCCGGATGGGGGGCAGGTCACGCGGGCCCATCTGCGCGACCAGTGCCTCGGCCTCGGCCAGGGGCCAGTCGGCGGGAAAGCGGAACAGCATGCGCCCGATGGCGGGCGTGGTGACAGCGGCGCGGAACGCGGGCGCATCGCCCCCCTGCAGGCGGCGCAGATGCAGCTCTGCCAGCGCGTCATGCGCAACCGGCAGGGGCAAGGGCAGCGGGGCCACCCCCTCACATCCGCCGGATATAGGTCCAGGTCGGAACCGTGGCGCGGCGCGCGACGGAATAGGCTTCGGCATCGCCCAGATAGTCGAAACCTGCATTGACCAGCACATGGGCCGAGGCCGCATTGTCCTGAAACACCTCGGCAAACAGCGTCCGGGCCTTGTGCGGATTGGCCTTGATGACAGCGCGCACGGCCTCGGACGCGTAGCCTGCATTCCAGAAGGCGGGCGCCACCCAGAACCCGATCTGGTTTTGCGCGCGGTCCAGCGGCTTGAGCGACAAGAGCCCCAGCACCGTGCTTGACCCCACGCCAGAGCCATCGAGCACCCACACATCCTCTTCCCGCTCGGGCGATGTGGCGCGCGTAATGAACTGCTCGGTCGCGCCGGGCGGCAGCGGATGCGGGATGGAGCGCGTGCCTTCGGCCACGCGCTTGTCGCCCGTATACAGCGCCAGCGGCCCTGCATCGGACGGCTGCAACGGGCGCAGGATCAGCCGCGCACTGGTCAGGATCGGCTGATCGGCCCTGATATCATTGTCTGTCAGGCTCATGTCACTCCTCCGGATCGCGTTGCGGGCGATCCCCTCTTGAACACCGGTTATGCCGCCCCTCTCCCCTCGGCACAGCCGGAAACGGGAAAGGGCCGGCGTGATAGCCGACCCTCTCCTACATGCAACGTGTAAAGGTTCGGCTACTCTGCGGCCTCGGCAATCGGCATGACCGATACGAAACTGCGACCTTTGAAACCCTTGGTAAAGACCACACGGCCTTCGGTCAGGGCAAACAGCGTATGGTCGCGGCCAATGCCGACATTCGTGCCCGGCCAATGCTTGGTGCCGCGCTGACGCACGATGATGTTGCCTGCCACGACCTCCTGACCGCCATACAGCTTCACGCCAAGGCGGCGGCCTGCAGAATCGCGACCGTTACGGGAGGACCCGCCTGCTTTCTTGTGTGCCATGAGGGGTTACTCCTTCTCGGCTGCGAATTGTTGTGCCTGCTGGGTCCAGCCGTCACGTTCGATCCGGCCCTTGAACGACAGCTTGTCATCCATATAGGCAATCTCGGGCGCGGTCCAAGCGGCAATCTG
>PWWF01000056.1 GCA_003561595.1 Paracoccaceae bacterium
CACGAAAAACGCGGAAGGGGCGCGCCCCTTCCGCGTCTGTATTATCTCCGGTCCGGAATGGATGACGGGCTGCGCGTCAGCCCCCGACCCAACAAGAGCGCTCAGCTACACCCGCTGGTCCCGCCACAAGTATTACATTTCATGCAGGTGCCGTTGCGCACCAGCGTGTAGTTGCCGCACTCACCGCAGGGGTCGCCCTCATAGCCCTGCATCCTGGCTTTGGTGCGGGCGTCCATGGGGGCCACGGTCATCGTCTCGACCTCGCTGGTCTGATAGGCGACCGTCGCCGAGCCGCCAGAGGCGAGCCCCGTGGCCTGCCCCCCTTGCAGCACGGTCAGTTCCTGCGGCAGACGCTTGCGCAGATACCCGGTCGAGCTGATCTGGCGCAGCACTTCCAGCGACCGGGTGGCAGCCTCGTCCGAGGGTTCGGCCACATTGCGCGCCCCCTCACTCTCTCCCGCGCCCAGATCGTCGAACGCGGTCCCGGCGGGTTTGACATGCGCCAGATCGGTGCGGTCCAGATAGCTGACCGCCAGTTCGCGGAAGATGTAGTCCAGGATCGAGGTCGCGTTCTTGATGCTGTCATTGCCCTGCACCATGCCCGCCGGTTCAAACCGGGTGAAGGTAAAGGCATCGACGAACTCTTCCAGCGGCACCCCGTATTGCAGACCCACCGACACGGCGATGGCGAAATTGTTCATCATCGCCCGGAAGCCAGCGCCTTCCTTGTGCATGTCGATGAAGATCTCGCCCAACTTGCCGTCGCCATATTCGCCCGTGCGCAGATAGACCTTGTGGCCGCCCACGATGGCTTTCTGCGTATAGCCCTTGCGCCGTTCGGGCAGCTTGGTGCGGGCATTGCGCGCGACTTCCTTGATGATCACCTTCTCGACGATCTTTTCGGCGAGGACCTGTGCCTTCTCCTGCGGGGTGCCGGATTCGAGCACCTCTTCGGCCTCTTCATCATCCTCGATCAGGGCTGCCGCCAGCGGCTGTGACAGTTTGGACCCGTCACGATAAAGCGCATTGGCCTTGATCCCCAGCGACCAGGACAGCTCATAGGCCGCCAGCGTTTCCTCGATCGAGGCCGAATTCGGCATGTTGATCGTCTTGGAAATCGCGCCCGAGATGAAGCTCTGCGCCGCCGCCATCATGTGGATATGGCTGTCCACCGACAGATAGCGCGTGCCTTTCTTGCCGCAGGGGTTGGCGCAGTCGAACACAGAGTAATGCTCGGGCTTCAGATGCGGCGCCCCTTCCAGCGTCATGGTGCCGCAGACATGGTCATTCGCGGCCTCGATCTGCGCGCGGTCAAAGCCCAGATGGCGCAGCAGGTCGAACCCGGGGTTGTTCAGCTCTGCCGCCGGGATGCCGAGCGTCTCGCGGCAGAAGGTCTCGCCCAGCGTCCACTGGTTGAACACGAACCGGATATCAAAGGCCGAGGGCAGCGCAGCCTCGATCTTGGCGATCTCGTCCTTGCCAAAGCCATGCCCGATCAGGCTGGTGTGGTTGATGCCGGGGGCCTGACCCAGTGACCCGTGCCCGACCGCATAGGCAATGATCTCGCCGATCTCGGATTCGCGGTAGCCCAGCTTGCGCAGGGCGGCGGGCACCGACTGGTTGATGATCTTGAAATAGCCACCACCGGCCAGTTTCTTGAACTTCACCAGCGCGAAATCAGGCTCGATCCCGGTCGTGTCGCAATCCATGACCAGACCGATCGTGCCGGTGGGTGCGATCACGGTGGCCTGTGCATTGCGGTAGCCATGCGCCTCGCCCAGCGACAGCGCCTCGTCCCAGGCGGCGCGGGCCAGATCGACCAGCCGCGTGTCGGGGCAGTTGCCTGCATCCAGCGCCACGGGGGCGACATTGACGCTTTCGAAATCAGCCTCGCCATGGGCCGCGCGACGGTGGTTGCGGATCACGCGCAGCATGTGATCGGCGTTCTTCTTGTAGCCGGGGAAGGCCCCCAGCTCACCCGCCATTTCAGCCGAGGTGGCGTAGCTCACACCTGTCATCAGCGCGGTCAGCGCACCGCAGAGCGCGCGCCCCTCATCCGAATCGTAGCCATAGCCCATATTCATCAGCAGGCCGCCGATATTGGCATAGCCCAGACCCAGCGTGCGGAATTCGTAAGAGCGCTGCGCGATCTCTTTCGACGGGAATTGCGCCATCATCACGCTGATTTCCAGAGTGATCGTCCACAGCCGCGTGGCGTGCATGTAGCCCTCGGCGTCGAAGGCCGCGCCGTGATAGAATTTCAGCAGGTTCATCGAGGCCAGATTGCAGGCCGTGTCATCGAGGAACATGTATTCGCTGCAGGGGTTCGAACCGCGAATGGGGCCATCCGCCGGGCAGGTATGCCAGGAATTCACCGTGTCATGGAACTGGATGCCCGGATCGGCACAGGCCCAGGCGGCATGGCCCACCTGCTCCCACAATTCGCGCGCCTTGACGGATTTCGCCACCTTGCCATCGGTGCGGCGCACAAGCTCCCAGTCGGCATCATCACGCACGGCTTGCAGGAACGCATCGGTCACGCGTACCGAGTTGTTCGAATTCTGCCCCGAGACAGTGACATAGGCCTCGGAATCCCAATCGGTGTCATAGGTCGGGAATTCGATGCTGTCATAGCCCTGC
>PWWF01000215.1 GCA_003561595.1 Paracoccaceae bacterium
CATCAGATCGGGGTCGCTGTCGCCCAGATAGCAGGGCAGCACGGCGCGCCCGGCCCCGCCGACCGTCAGATCATGGAGGATGCCGCGCGCATTGGCCCAGACCGCGATCCAGCGCGCAGGGTCGGTATCGGTCCAGCGCTCGGCCGGGGTTTGGGCCACCTCGCGGCCCGGTGCGACCCAGGCGCTGTTGCGGGTCGCATCGAACGCGCGCGCAGCAAAGGGCGCAGGGGCCAAGGCGGATCGCGACGACATTGCCGGTCTCGGGCCGGTCGCGCGCCAGCGCGATATCAGCCTCGCGGCGTTCCAGATCGACGGGTGCTTCCGCGGTCTTGAAACACAGGCGAAAGCGGTCCTCGGGCGTCCAGACCGCATTCAGCCGCCCGCCCAGAAACACCGACATCCACGCCCGCATGCTACCGTAACGATGGGAAGCGCCTGCGGGCCCTCACGCCAATCCTCGATCGCGTGGGCTGCGGCCTCCAGCGCGCGCATGGCGCGGCATCCGAGCGGTAAGTCGGCTTCAATCCTTGGCCCATCACCTTGGCGTGGGTGCAAGCGGCGAAAGGTCAATGCCTGCAGGTGCGACCAAGACGCTCACCGTTCATTGGCGCAGCGCCTAAGCCACCTGCTGCCCCCCGACCCAGACCGCCGCAACCTCCAGCCCCGCATCGAGTGCGACCATATCGCCACGCGCGCCCGGCTGCAGGCGCCCCCGGTCAGTGGCACCAATCACATCGGCGGGGATGCGCGTCGCCATGGCGAGCGCCCGGGCCAGCGGAACCTGCAGACCCACAAGACAGGCCACTGCCCCGGCAAGCGAGATATCTGCGCCCGCGAGCGTACCATCTTCCAGCATCAGCCGCCCGTCGCGGCGCAGAATGCGGCGGCCCCCCAGCGTGAAATCGCGCATCCCGGTGCCCGCAGCCGCCATCGCGTCAGAGACAAGGAACAGATCGCTTTCGGCCTTCATCTGCAGGGCGATAGCCAGACATTCGGGCGCGACATGCACGCCATCGGCGATGATCCCGGCGCGCAGCCGAGTGGTCAGCGTCGCCCCCACCAGACCCGGCGCACGATTCACCAGCGGCCCCATCGCGTTGTAAAGATGTGTCACCAGCGCCGCCCCGGCCTGATGGGCGGCGCGGGCCTGTTCCGCCGAACACCCGCTATGGCCCAGGCTGACAAGCACCCCGGCCTGCGCCAGAGTGCCGATCTGGGCGGCGCTGACAGACTCAGGGGCCAACGTGACAATCAGTGCGGGCAGCTTTCGCGCCGCATCGCACAGCATGGTCAGATCCTGCGCGGTCATGGGCCGGATATGCGAGGCGTCATGCGCGCCCTTCCGCGCGGGGTCCAGATGCGGCCCTTCCAGATGCAGCCCGGCAAAGCCCGGCACCCTGCGCTGCGCGGCCTGAAACCCGGCCTCTAGCACCTGGCGCGTGACCTCGGGGCCATCGGTGATCAGCGTGGGCAGGATCGCGGTGGTGCCCAGCCGCGCATGGGTTGCGCAGATATCGGCGAGTTGCGCAGCATCCGTTTCCGCGCCCACCATCGCCCCGCCGCCCCCATTGACCTGCAGATCGACCATGCCGGGGGCGAGGGTGCAGCCACCCAGATCGGTGCAGGGCAGCCCCCTTGGCAGGGCGTCTGCCCCATGATGGACCGCCACAACGCGCCCATCCGGGCCAAGCTGCACGGCCGCATCGCGGTGCAGCGCAGTCCCGTCAAACACCTGATCTGCGCGGATCACCTGCTCCATCAGACCGTCTCTGTCACCTTGCGCAGATGGCGCGGGCTGTCTGGGGCCAGACCGCGCCTGCGGGCCAGAGCCTCGATAAATCCATAGAAGCTGACGACGCGCAGCAGCGGATCGACCAGCGGATGCAATGGCGCCACCACCGGAAGCGCGGCGATTCCGTCCAGCGTGTCGGTCACGAACAGATCCGCCCCCTGCGCCTGCAGCCGCGTGGCCGTGTCGCGAAAGCTGTTCTGCGCGGCATCCTCGCAGATCAGCCCCAGCACGGGAAAGCCACGCTCGACCAGCGCTGCCGGGCCGTGCAGCACTTCGGCGGCGGAATAGGCTTCGGCATGGATGGCCGAGGTTTCCTTGAATTTCAGCGCGATCTCGCTGGCGATCGCATAGCCCGCGCCGCGCCCCAGCACATAAAGCGCGGGCGCGCGCACCAGCCGGTCCGACAATGCCGACCAGTCGCAGGCAAGCGCCTGTTCGCTTGCCTCTGGCAGCGCGGCCAGCGCGTCTGAAAGCGCCTGATCCTCGGTCCAGGCAGCCAGCAGCGCCAGCCCGCCCACGACCGAGGTCACGAAACTCTTGGTCGCCGCCACGCTGTGTTCCGGCCCGCAGGACAGCGGCAGGCAATGCGTGCTTTCCTGCGCCAGCGCGCTGTCGGGGTTGTTGGTCAGCGCCACCGCCATCGCACCCGCACCGCGTGCGGCGCGGGTCATGGCGACGATATCGGGGCTTTGACCGGATTGCGAAATGGCCAGCGCCACGCTGCGCGGCAGGCGCAGCTGCGCGTCATAGACCGACGCAACCGACGGTCCGACAGAGGCGACGGGGATACCGGTCATGATTTCACAGGCGTATTTGAAATACCCCGCCGCATGATCCGACGACCCGC
>PWWF01000150.1 GCA_003561595.1 Paracoccaceae bacterium
CGCGTCCCAGCGCCACCGCCCGCCCGCGCCACCAGCCATAGCGCGCTCAATATGGCAGGCGCTTCCATAGCCGCCGCTACCGCGACCATGTATCCCTCGGACTCCATGCCCGCCGAGGTCAGGACCGAACTCGCGGCCACAAATGTCACGATGGAAATCGAGCCGTAATGCGCCGCAACCGCAGCTGCATCAACGATCGAAAGCCCTGTCAGCACCCGCAGCAGACCAAACGCCACGAAAGGCAGGGCGAAGGACAGGATTATGCCCGCGACCAGTGACAGCACCAGGGTCGCATCGACCCCGTGATCAGCCACGCTGACCCCGCCCTTGAAGCCGATGGCGAGCAACAGGTAAAGCGACATGCCCTTGGCAATCGCCTCGGGAACGCTCAGCTCCGAGCGTGCGAAGGCCGCGGCAAAGCCCAATGCGAAGAACAGAATGATGGGCGAGATCAGATTTTCCGCAGCCAGCGCCAGAATCCCGTCCATTTTCCGCCCTGCATGATGTCCCTGGCACGCGCATGAACCGGCGTTACGATTACCCACGCTCACACATGCACTTACTCGCGCGAAACAGCTTGCGCTGCAAGCCCTTCCAGCGGCAGTTGAATATGGGTCCGCAGGGCGCCGCTGTTTCTGAACGCCGCGCCCGTCTTGCCATGGCGATGGTCTTGGGGTCGCCGCACCCATCATGCGGTTCACAGGACGCCGCCGGAGGCTGGATGCAGCCGCGCCCGCAGAACGCATCGACACAGCCGCGCTGAATGTCGGCATGCCTATGGGGCTGGGCAAGCCCGTGACGCGGGTCAGGAACATATGTGCTGCGCCTGCGCTGAAACACTCATCAGGCTGCAGATATTCACCGAATTGGCAGTGAAGCGCCCCAGCCCGTCATTGGATATGGAGCGCCGCTTTCCGGACCCCGCGCTCGAGCGGCCGTTCGGGGATGACCCGCAGATCGCGACTGCCCGGATCGTGCGCGCGGGCGCGTTGCCCGACACCTCGGCCAGGTCCATGTCTGCATGCCCGGCCCCGCAGAAATCGACACTGCCGAATATGCGGCGCTCCGTGCGCCGGAGGCGACAGCAGATAATCTCTGCTTCCTCGTCAAGCACCCAGTCGGGTTGCAGGAGCATGCGATCGGTCGTGCATGGGGCGGCCTGATTGCTCTGGTGCCGTGCATACCCGAGCGGGACGAGGGAATCGGCCGTTCTATAGCGTAGTCAGATCATGCACCTGCGCTGACGGGCA
The DNA here is from genome assembly GCA_003561595.1 of Paracoccaceae bacterium. Lineage (GTDB taxonomy): Bacteria > Pseudomonadota > Alphaproteobacteria > Rhodobacterales > Rhodobacteraceae > Roseinatronobacter. Next base: position 1,251 of record PWWF01000150.1, read on the forward strand.
GGCCGCGCGGGCGATGTCGCACAGATGGGCGTGATGGGTCAGATAGATCACCTGCCCCTGCATCCCCATATGCGCCAGCAACCCGAATGCCGCATGGGCGCGCGTGTCATCAAAGGTTTCCATGATGTCATCGGCGATAAAGGGCACGCTGGGCGCGCGGCCCGCCAGTTCCAGATAGCCCGCCGCGCGCAGCGCAAGATAAAGCTGGAACCGCGTGCCCTTGGACAGCGTATCGACCGGTTTCGCCCCGCCACCGGCAAGCTGCGCGATCAGCGTCTCGCGTGCGCCGTCGGGCCGCGTCGTCAGCCCGCAATAGCGCCCGCCGGTCAGATCGGCAAAGGCGCGCGCGGCCTCGCGCATCATGCCGGAGCGGTGGGTGTCGCGGTAGCGGCGCAGCGCCTGTTCGACGGCCAGGATGCCCGCCTGCCGTGCCAGATAGCGGCGTGCATCCTCGGCCATCTCGATCAGCAGGGTCTGGCGCTCGGCCTCGATCCGGGCGGGTTCGCCGTCATGGCCGGCCTCGTTCAGGGCGCGTTCGGCAGCCATCAGATCGGCATAGGCAGCCTGCAAGGCGTGGTCCTGCGCCTTCAGGGTCGCGCGCAGCGATGCCTCCTCGGCCTGTAGCTGATCGCTGTCCAGCGCAGAAAGGCGCGGGCGCGCCCTGTCCAGATCCTCCGCGCCAAGATGCGTGGCAAGCTCCTCGCGCAGGGTGCTGATCTCGGCGGCCAGTTCATTCGCGCGGGTCTGCGCATCGAGTGCCTGCGCCAGATCGTCCAGCGACAGATCGCCAAGGCGCGCACGCAAGGGCGCAAGGCTGTGTGCCAGCGCCTGCTGACGCGCCTCCAGCGCGGCAAGCTGGTCGCGGGCGGTCTGTTCCTGCGTGCGCAACCGGTCTTCTTCCTCGATGGCGCGGGCCGCCTGGCGCAGGCGCTCGCGTAGCTGCGGCCAGAGTTGCAGCGGCCCGGCCTCAGTGGGGTGGTCGAGCGCCTGCGCGATGCGCGCAAGCTCGGCCTGAAAGGCGCTGGTATCTTCCTCGATCCGTTTGATGCGCCGTTCGAGCGCGTCGGCCTGCGGGATCAGGCGGTCCAGATCGGCCAGCGCGCCCAGCATGGCGCGCAATTGCGTCGCATCGGGCGGGGGTGTGCCGATCCAGCAGGTGGCGCAAACCTCGGCCAGCGTGTCCTGCCATGTGGCCAGCGCGGTCTGCGCGGCGTCACGCTCGGTCGCGCGCGCGTCCAGATCGCGGCGCTGCCGGGCGTGTAGGGTCATGCGTTCTGCGTTTTGCATAAGCGCCTCGGCAGCGGCGAAAAGTGTCGCGTAATCCGCCTGCGCCAGATCGGGATCGGCCTTGGACAGCAGGGCGGCAAGCGCCGCGCGCGCCTCCTCC
>PWWF01000271.1 GCA_003561595.1 Paracoccaceae bacterium
CAGGGCAGTCAGACCGGACGGATACGTAGAGGCGCAGATTGGCGCCGGAGAACATTCATTGTTACACGAACTAAACCTTCTCGACACGCCCGCTGAGCCTGACTTTGATGACGTCACGGTTTTGAGCGCCAGGGCACTCAACGCACCTGTCGCGCTGCTATCGCTGATTGATGAGACGGGTGATCGGCAGTTTTTCAAAAGCCACTATGGCCTGCCTGAACCAGTGGCGTCCTGTCGGCAGACACCCTTGAGCCATTCCTTCTGCAAGCTCGTCACACGATCATCCGAAATGCTCCGCGTCATCGATGCGCGCACAGATCCGCGCGTGTGGGACAATCCTGCGATCACCGAGCTCGGCGTGATCGCATATCTGGGCCAGCCGGTTTTTGCTCCGGATGGCACGCCCATCGGATCGCTTTGCGTGATAGAAGGGCAGGCGCGCGTTTGGACCGATGAAGAGGCAGACACGCTGCTCAAGCTGAGCAAGATGGCTGCCGCGAGAATCGCATTGCGCAAGTCACTTGCCGACAAGGAGGCTGAACATCGCCATCTGGACAAACTGCTGGAGACACTTCCCATCGGCGTGACCACTGTCGATGACGCAGGACGGGTCATGTTTGCGAATCCTGCTGCGTCACGCATGTTCGGGGTAGGTCGAGACCAGAGCGATGGGCGGACATTTGATGACCCTGCCTGGAAAATAACAACCCTTGATGGCAAACCTTTTCCAGAATCCGAACTCCCCATTGCCCGTATCTTCGGGGGAGAGGAAAAGGTTCAGGATGTTGTTCACGCCATCGCGTGGCCAGATGGACAAAGACGCTTCGTCTCTGTTGATGCTGCACGCAGCAACCGTGCGACTGACCGCACGGCCGTCGTCTGTGCAATCTCGGATGTCACTGACCGCATCCTCGCCAAACAGAAGTTGCAAGACGCGCTCGAGCGATCTGAAGCGGCCAGCCGTGCGAAATCGACATTTGTTGCCAATATGAGCCATGAGGTTCGCACGCCGCTGACCGGCATTCTGGGGCTGACCGAGCTTCTGCAGGAGCAAGGCTTGCCCGAGGAGGCGAGCCGTATCGTGAGAACGATCCATCAATCTGGCGAAGCGCTGTTGACCGTCGTAAATTCGGTACTCGATCTGGCCCAGATCGAAGCGGGCAAACTGGTCTTGCACCCCAAGCCCTTCAGTGTAGCGGCAATTCTGGAACACCAGCATAGGCTGTTTGCCAGCCTTGCAGAGCGAAAGGGCGTTCGCTTTCCGCACCCGGAGATCGACCCGGCGCTGGAGCTGATGCGTATGGGGGATGATTTCAGGATCAGCCAGCTTATCGGCAACCTGTTGAGCAATGCGGTGAAGTTCACGGACGAAGGCGAAGTCCGCCTAGGCGTGACACAGCTTGAGGGCGATTGGCTCGAGTTCTCGGTCAGCGATACCGGGGTGGGGATCGCAGAGGATCACCTGCCGCGGATCATGAAGGAATTCGAGCAGGCGGACAGCTCGAATGCACGCACAGAATACGGAACGGGTCTGGGCCTGGCCATTGTGAACAAGCTGGCTGAGTTGATGGCAGGAAAGCTCTCTGTTGTCAGCACTCCAGGGTCTGGAACAGAGATCACCTTGCGCCTCGAGCTTCCGCGCATCGCAGTGACAAAAGGCGTGCAGCCTGCACAACAGGAGGTCTGTCACGCGCCCTCTGGTATTGCAGGTCTGCGCGTCCTGGTTGCCGAAGATAATGCAACGAATATGCTGATCCTGAAAAAGTTGCTGCAAGCGCTTGAAGTGGAGGCTGTGTTCGCCCGGGATGGGAGAGAAGCCTGCGCGGCCTGGGAAGAGGCAGTCTTTGATGTACTTCTGTTCGACATCTCCATGCCGATACTGGATGGCATGGAGGCGTTGGCCCAGATCCGCGACAGCACTGCGGCGCAAGGGCTGCCGATGCCCTATGCGATTGCCGCGACTGCAAATGTTCTGAAGAACCAGGAGAACTCCTACATTGCAGCAGGCTTTTCGGATATTTTGCCGAAGCCCTTCAGGAAATCCGATCTGATCGATGTGCTTGGCAAGGCGCGCAGCTTCGTCTCGCATATGACGCCTCGATGAATGAATTTCAGCACTTTCCCAGTGCAGCATTATGAAGGAGTTAGCGCATGGATGATGATGCGAAAACCGATTTGCACGCAAAGCTGTCAACGCTCGAATTTGTCCTGGAGTGCGCATATGCGCAGTTTCTTGCAGGCCAGGATCGGCACTATCAGAAGGCAACGCTGGCAGAGCTGCGTCATCTTGCCAAACGCGCAGATCCACCTTTGGGTTCAAGCAATGAAGAAATCGTCGACATCATTGTGACAGCAAATTGCATGACGAACCGACTGCTTGAGAGAATCGAAGCACGCGCAGAAAGAATTCGGCTCACTGCTTCGTAGGCCACCGGGCTTCCGGCGCACCGGGGAAGTTTTGTTAACTTTCACCAGCTATCCGCGATTCTGATCTGAAAATTTCAATGCATGAGTGTAGCGCGACAATCTGGATGAGAGGAGCGCGTCAATCAGGATGAGAATCCGTGGTCGCGATGTTTGAGATGGTGCCGTCTTTTTCTGTCGCGATCAAGGGATTTGTGTTTCTGATTGTC
>PWWF01000062.1 GCA_003561595.1 Paracoccaceae bacterium
ACCGCGCTGCCGGACCTTGCCCCGCCGATGCCCGACTGGCGCGCATTGGTGATCGACACGGCCACCCTGCGCGCCTTGCCCCGGACCTGGGCCGATACGCTGCGCCATTGGCGCGGCATCTATCTGATTGTCGATACGCAGGACGGCGCGCGCTATGTCGGCGCGGCCTATGGGACCGAAAATCTGTTGGGGCGTTGGCGCGCCCATGTCGCAGGCGATCTGGGCGTGACGCGCGACTTGTCACGCCGCGACCCACGTGGCTTTCACTTCTCGATCCTGGAGTTGCTCAGCCCTGTGGCAGAGATCGGCGAGGTCACACAACTGGAGCAGACCTGGATGGACAGGCTGCACACGCGCCGTTACGGATTGAACGCATGACCAGCCCTGACCCGACCCTGCGCGGCACCGACCTGCCCGAAGACAGCGCCGATATGGATCGCGCGCTGCGCCCGCAGGGGCTGGATGAGTTCATCGGGCAGGCCGAGGCGCGCGCAAACCTGCGCGTGTTCATCCAGTCTGCACGGATGCGCGGCGAGGCGATGGACCACACCCTGTTCTACGGCCCGCCGGGCTTGGGCAAGACCACGCTGGCGCAGATCATGGCGCGGGAATTGGGGGTGGGGTTTCGCATGACCTCGGGGCCGGTGCTGGCCAAGGCGGGCGATCTGGCCGCGATCCTGACCAATCTGGAAGCGCGCGATGTGCTGTTCATCGACGAGATCCATCGCCTGAACCCGGCGGTTGAGGAAGTGCTTTACCCGGCGATGGAGGATTTTCAGCTCGATCTGGTGATCGGCGAAGGTCCGGCCGCGCGCACGGTGCGGATCGAATTGCAGCCCTTTACGCTGGTGGGGGCGACAACCCGGCTGGGGCTGCTGACAACACCGCTGCGCGACCGCTTCGGCATCCCCACGCGGCTGCAATTCTATACCGAGGCTGAACTTTGTCAGATCGTGGCGCGTGGGGCGCGGCTGCTGGGCGTGGGCTCTGACGAGGATGGCGTGGCCGAGATCGCGCGCCGCGCGCGCGGCACGCCGCGTATCGCCGGGCGGTTGCTGCGCCGGGTGGTCGATTTCGCGCTGGTCGAAGGTGACGGGCGGCTGACACAGGCGCTGGCGGATAACGCGCTGACGCGGCTGGGTGTGGATCATCTGGGCCTTGATGGCGCAGACCGGCGGTATCTGGCGCTACTGGCCGAGAATTATGGCGGTGGCCCGGTGGGGGTGGAGACGATTGCCGCCGCCCTGTCGGAATCGCGCGATGCCATCGAAGAGGTGATCGAGCCGTTCCTGTTGCAGCAGGGGTTGATCGCGCGCACCCCGCGCGGACGGATGCTGGCGGCGAAAGCCTGGGCGCATCTGGGGCTGTCGCAGCCCGCGCCCGAGGCGCAGGGGCGGCTGTTCGAGTCGTAAGCGCCGGGCGCGTTATCCGGCCCGCGCCGGGGCCATCTGCAACCCGCCCTCGCGTTCCAGAAAACCGACAATTTCGGGCACGCCCAGAGCCTCGCGCAGGCGGGCGAGGACATAGGGGCGCGGGCCGCGCGCATCCCTTGTATCGGCCTCCAACTGCGTCAGATCCACGCCGACATGGGGCGCAAGATCGGTCTTGTTGACCACCAGCAGATCGGATTTCGCCAGCCCCGGCCCGCGTTTGCGCGGGATATCCTGCCCGGCGGCGGTGTCGATCACATAGATCGTCAGATCCGCCAGTTCGGGCGAGAAGGTCGCGGCCAGATTGTCCCCGCCCGATTCGATCAGGATCAGGTCCAGATCGGGGATCTGGCGCGTCAGATCGGCAATCGCGGCCAGATTGATGCTGGCATCCTCGCGGATCGCGGTATGCGGGCAGCCCCCTGTCTCGACCCCGCGTATCCGGTCCAGCGGCAGCACCTGCGCGCGCATCAGCGCCTCGGCATCCTCGCGGGTGTAGATGTCATTGGTGATGACCGCCATCGACAGCCGCGGTGCCAATGCACGCGCCAGGGACTCGGTCAGGGTTGTCTTGCCAGCGCCCACCGGGCCGCCGATGCCGACGCGCAGGGGTCCATGTCTGCTCATGTGCGAAACAGCCTTGTTTCCTTGGTTTCATGGGTGAATGCGGCCAGTTCCGCAGCAAAACAGGAACTGCCCAGATCATCGAGCGCGCTTTCTGCCGCCCGTGCGCCGATATCGGGGAACAGCGGCAGCAGCCTTGAGAGCACGCCATGCCCCGCGCTCTGGCCCAGGGGCACATGGCGGATGGCGATGGTGACCAGATTGGTGGTGAACCCCTGCAGATAGGCCGCGATCACATCCGCGACCGGCAGGCCCAGCGGCGCGGCGGCCTCGGCGACAGTGATGGGCAGGCAGCGCGGGGCGAGCGCGCGGTCGGTGATCGCGCCCACCGTCCGGGCAAAGGCCGCGCCCTGTTCGCGGCTTTCCTGCAGACGCTCGGCGCAGGGTTGCAGCGCGCTGGCGAAGGCATCCAGCATATCCAGATCGGCCCCGCGGCGCAGGGCCTGCGCCATCAGCACGCTGTCCTGCCAGCCGGTGCCATGGCGCAGCATGTCCGACAGCCAGTGTTCCAGCGTGACGGCATCCGTCACACCGCCATCCGCAATGACCTGTTCCAGCCCGTGGCTATAGGCGAACCC
>PWWF01000004.1 GCA_003561595.1 Paracoccaceae bacterium
GAGTTGCGGAGCGTCGTGGACTTGCTGCTGGCCAGCGGGACGCGGGAAAAGACGGCTTTCGTACTGGAGAAGCCCCGTCAAGCCTTGCAGCAGGCCGAGCTGCCGACCGTCCGCTCGTGGGACCCGCGGTTGAGTTCGGCCGGCAACCGGGTCAGCCGACAACTGGGCCTGTTATTGGATCAGTTGGGGCGGATGGAGAACTGGTTGCACCATCGGGGCCGAGGCGAATTGGCCTTGTGCGATCGTCGCCTGCTGCGGGAGCGTTTCCAGCATCTGGCGCAGCAGGGACGGATGGTGGCCGAACTGAGCGAAGACTTTTTGGCCGACATCGCCTTGCCGTGAGGCGTCGTCGGGGACGTAACACCGCAAGCGATAAGGAGCTGGAGAACATGAATTCCCAAATCCGCAACGAGATCATTCGCCGTTGGTACGGCGGTCAGTCGATGCGTGGCGTGGCCCGGGACATGAAGGTGGCCCGCAAGACCGTGAGGGCCGTGCTGGATCAGCACGAACAGCAGCGTCAGCAAGGCGCCGTGCCTGCCGAACTGCAGGGCCCTCGAGCGCGTCGCGGGAGCCTGGTCGATCCGCACGTGGAGAGGATTCGGAATCTGCTCTCGCGGTACCCGAAGATCACGGTTCGCCGGATCTGGGAAGAATTGCAGGGGCACGGTTACACCGGGGACTACAGCATCCTCTGCGAGCGTGTCGGTCAATTGCGTCCGCAAACGCAAACGCCCTGGATCGAGCGGTTCGAGACCGGTCCCGGCGTGCAGGCCCAGATGGATTACGCCGTCTATACGCTGGACTTCACGCAAGAAGGTCGGCGGCGGGTCAACTTGTTCAGTCTGATCTTCAGCTACTCGCGCCGCCAGTACCTGCGGTTCGTCGAATCGCAAGACATGGAGACGACGCAGCGGCAACACATCCGGGCCTTCGAACACCTGGGCGGTGTCACGGCGACCTGCCTGTACGACTGCATGAAGGTCGTGGTCTGGCGGCACGAAGACGATCAGCCCATCTATAATCCGCGTTTTTTGGCCTTCGCCACGCACTACGGCTATCGCCCGGTGGCGTGTCGTCCGCGGCGTCCTCAAACCAAGGGCAAAGTCGAACGTCCGTTCCAATATGTGGAGAGCAGCTTGCTGGGCGGCCGCGAGTTCCGCTCGCTGGAGCACTTGAACGAAGTCACGGCCTGGTGGCTGGAGAACGTGGCCGACGTGCGGTTGCACGGTCAGACCCGCCGTCGTCCGATCGATCTGCATGCGGAAGAACGGCCGCACTTGATTCCCCTGCCCGCGCAGCCCTACGAAGTGGCCGAAGTCGTCTATCGCACGGTCGATGAGGAAGGCTTCGTCGCCTATGGCAGCAACCGTTACTCCGTCCCCTGGTCCGCGACCCGGCCGGGCCAACTGCTGCCGATCAAGATCACCGAGGACGCGGTGATCATTTACGGCCCGCATCTGGAAGAGTTGGCCCGGCACCTGCGTTTCCCGGCGACGATGACCCATCAGAAAAGTCGCGTTCCCGCCCATCGCCCGCCGCGCGACCAGCAACAGCGTCGCGAATTGTTGAAGCAACGTTACCTGCAACTCGGCGCAGAGGCCGTCCAGTTCCTGGAGGGGCTGCTGCAAAGCCAACGCAACGGCTGGCAACAAGCGGAGAAGGTGCTGGGCCTGCTGGCCACTTACCGGGCTGCCGACTTCCAGACCGCCCTGGCCCGTGCCGTCCGCTACGGGGCCTTCTCGCTGAGTGCCATGCAACGGATCCTGGCGGTCCAAGCCCAGCCCAAGAGCTGCCTGGAACAATTGGCGGAAGAAAGCGAGCAGCAACTCCCTGACATCTTGCGGGGCCCGGCCATCTCCCCACGTCCGCTGGCCGCCTATCAACCTCTTCTCTTTCCGGAGACCGACAGCGATGACCCAGAACCGCAAGACCCCGCACCCGTCGACGAGCAGACGGCAGAAGACGAAAGCCTCCCCGACAGGGACCGGACCGACTCGCAAGACGACGACCAGCAGCCAGGTTGACCGGATTCTCGCCGATTTCGCCAGCTTGCGAGTTCCCTTGTCCGCCGCACAACTCGACGAGGTGCTCCGGACAACCGAACAGCAAGGTCTCTCGTACCTGGAGTTCCTGCAGCGACTGGTGGGAACTCAGGCGCAGCAACGTCGCGAGCGGGCCATCGAACGGCGCATTCGCGAAGCCCGTTTCCGCGAGGTGCGACTGTTGGAGGACTTCGACTGGGAGTTCAATGCCGGCGCCATCGATCGCGTGCAGATCGAGCAACTGGCCACGGGCGATTTCGTCCGTCGGGGAGACAACTTGGTCGTGGTAGGCCAAAGCGGCGTCGGGAAGAGCCACTTGGTTCAAGCCGTGGGCCGCCAGTGCTGCGTGCTGGGCTATCATGTCCGCTACACGACCAGCGCCGATCTGCTGCGGGATCTCACCGCCGCGTTGGCCGACCAGAGCCTCCCGACGCGTCTCAAATACTGGACACGCGTCGAGTTGTTGATCATCGACGAGTTCGGCTTCGAGCGGCTGGAGCGGACGCTCTCGCCGCAAGCCGCCAACCTGATGTACAAAGTCATCGATGGGCGCAGTCCCCGGCGGACGAAC
>PWWF01000216.1 GCA_003561595.1 Paracoccaceae bacterium
ACGCCGCTGAAATATCCCTTATCCGCAATGATGTGCAGATCCTCGCGCTGCAACGCAGCCTTTGCCTGTGTGGCCATCTTTGTCAGCAGGTCCCGGTCATGCCCCTGGTTTGTGACCTCATGCGCGACAATCAGATGGGTTTCGGCATCAACCACGCTCTGAACATTGTAGCCGACATGCCCGCTATGCTGCGCGCGTGTTGCCATGGCGCGGGCATCGGGATCGGTGAGCGATATCTGCCTGTCAGGAGCATCGGCCAGTTTCTCTTCCATCGCCAGCAGGCGCTCGATCTCTTTGCGGATGCGGTGGTACCGACCGGTCAGATGCGCGACCCGCTCTGCGCGCGCAGCACCGGTTTCCTGACGGTCAATCCGGTCGGCCTCCTCGATATAGCGGCCAACTTCGGCCTCCAGATGGGCAAGGCGGCTGGCGATCTTGCCCTTGGTGAAGTTCCGATCGCGATTGTTCACGGCCTTGAACTTGCTCCCATCGACGGCCACAACCTCGCCTTTCAGAACGCCGATCCGGCGGCACAGTTCGACGAATTTCGCGCAGGTCTTGCGGATCGCCGGACCATTGATGCGCCGAAAATCCGCGATGGTCTTGTGGTCTGGCACCAGCCGACCGGTCAGCCACATCAGTTCAACATTGCGCCCTGCCTCGCATTCCAACCGGCGGCTGGACGGGATCCGGTTCAGATAGCCGTAGATGAACAGCTTCAGCAACACAGACGGATGATACCCCGGCCGTCCCGTGCGCGCGGCGGCATGGCGTTGAAACCCAAGCGCACCCATATCAAGCTGGCCGACGAACACATCCACCACGCGAACAAGATGATCTTCCCCGATCCAGTCATCCAAGCGCTCAGGAAAAAGCGTCGTCTGATCACGGCTGACACCCTCAATGAAACCTACCATCCGAACCCTCCAGGCCATGGGTAAGCATACCATAAATCTTGCAATTACCCACAAGTCTGGTGCGGCGAATTGATTCACCCATCAGTCTTGGTCTTGTTCGACGGGGATCGCTCATGATTCGTCATGTGGCACCAAATGATTGAGGTGCGGACATGGGACAAAATTGGGCGGGAACGGAAACTGCCGGATGCGATCTGGGTGATGCCCGGCTGAACAGGCGACTTGAGGCAATGCTCGAAGCGCTTGGGCAGCGCCCTGGAAAGTCGCTGCCCACAGCGTTTCAGGACTGGTCGAATACCAAGGCCGCCTATCGCTTCTTTTCCAACGGAAATGTCAGCGAGGACAAGATCCTCGAGGGCCACTTCGCCGCCTCTGCGCTGCGCATCCAGGCAACCGATGGTCCCATTCTGATCTTGCAGGACACCACGGAATTCTCCTTCAAGCGTTCGTCTCCGGAGAAGGTGGGGTTTACGAAAGTGTCGACGGGACGCAAGTTGAAGGAAGGTCGCTATCAGAAACATGCGGTCTGCGGACTTCTGATGCATGCCAGCCTGGCGATCACGCCAGAGGGTTTGCCGCTTGGGCTGACGGCGGCCAAGTTCTGGTCGCGCTCCAAGTTCAAGGGGACTGCTGCACTCAAGCGCAAGATCAATCCCACCCGGGTGCCGATCGAACAGAAGGAAAGCATGCGCTGGCTCGACAATCTGCGTCTGTCTACCGAGTTGACAGGGGCACCGGACCGCTGCGTGCATGTCGGTGATCGGGAAAGCGACATATATGAACTCTACTGCTTGTCTGAGGAGCTCGGGACCAGGTTCCTAGTGCGCAGCTGCGTCGACCGTCTGGCGGAGGATGGCGGCACGACCATTGCCAAGGTGATGGCCGAGGTGCAATCCAGTGGCACCCACGAGGTTCGGTTTCGCGATGCGCAAGGCAAGGACCATTGCGCCGTGCTCTCGGTTCGGCACGCTTCGATGACTGTGCGCCCGCCGATCGGGAAACAGCGGAAATACCGGCAACAGGATCTTCAGATTATACATGCCGAAGAGCTTGATCCGCCGGAAGGCCGGGCACCCGTCTTCTGGAAGCTGATCACGAACTTGCCGGTGACGACCCACGCGGACGCAGTCCATAAGCTCGAATGGTATGCCCTGCGCTGGAAGATCGAGACATTCTTCCGGACCCTGAAGATTGGGTGCCGGATCGAGGAACTGCGCCTGGCCACGGCTGACCGCTTGGCAAACTGTATCGCTCTGTGCTGTGTTGTGGCCTGGCGCGTGTCATGGCTGACGATGCTCAGCCGCGAGGCTCCGAAAGCATCGCCTGCCGCCGTCCTAACCGACGTCGAACGCCGACTGCTCGAGCGCATGACGCCGGAAAGCAAACAGAAACCCCCGCGCGACCTCGATTTCTATGTCAGGAGCATCGCACGGCTCGGGGGCTATCTCGATCGCACCTGCGATGCGCCTCCAGGCACCACCGTTATATGGCGTGGCCTCTCCCGCCTCGCGGACCTTGTCGAAGGCGCGCGCATCGCAGAAAAACCGTCAATGTAGACTTGTGGGTAATTGCAAGCCGCAGCGAACGCTTACAATCAAACTCGCTACAGGCAAAGAAAGAAACCATGATGCTCGTTGGACGCGACTACAGCGGGCTTGGTCAGTACGCGAAGGATTTGGTGTGAAATCCAGCTTTCCC
>PWWF01000280.1 GCA_003561595.1 Paracoccaceae bacterium
GGTCATTCACGGCGCTCGAACTCAGCCCCGGGGTCGGGCTGTCGGTCTGGCTGCTGTTCCTGCCGCTGGCCGTGGCCGGGTTGCTGATCCAGACCGGAGCGGAAGAGCTGGTCTTTCGCGGCTATCTGCAACAGCAACTGGCCGCGCGCTTTGCATCGCGCTGGGTGTGGATGGTGCTGCCTTCCGTCGTGTTCGGGCTGGTGCATTATTCACCCGAGCAGCTTGGCCCGTCGCTCTGGCCGGTGATGGCCACGACCGGGTTCTTCGGGCTGTTGATGGCTGACCTGAACGCGCGCAGCGGATCGCTGGGTATGGCCTGGGGGCTGCATTTCACCAACAACTTCCTGGCCATGATGATCTTTACCACGGGCGAGGCGCTGGATGGGCTGGCGCTCTACCGGATGCCCTTCAGCATCACGGATACGGATCGCATCCTGCCGCTGCTGGGCGTTGATGTGATGGGTATGATCGTCGTCTGGGCCATCGGTTGCTGGTATCTGCGCGGGCGTTGATTGCAATTCCCCGCAAGCACGATTATCTGACCGCCATATCCGCGCAGGGACCGCTTGATGAACTGGATCACGAATTACGTCCGACCCACGATCAACTCTTTCTTCTCGCGCCGCGAGATGCCCGAGAATCTGTGGGAAAAATGCCCCGGCTGCGGCACCATGCTGTTCCATCGCGAACTGACCGAGAACCAGCGCGTCTGCACGGCCTGCGGTCATCACATGGCGATCACCCCGCGCGAGCGTTTCGCGCATTTCTTCGATCAGGGCATCTATCGCGAGATCGAGGTGCCCCAGCCCATCGCCGACCCGCTGCAGTTTCGCGACCAGAAGAAATACCCCGACCGGATGAAGGCCGCACAAAAGGGCACGGGCGAGCGTGAGGCGATGCTGGTTGCCGAGGGCGAGGTCTATCGCACCCCGATTGTCGCTGCTGCGCAGGATTTCGGTTTCATGGGCGGGTCGATGGGCATGTATGTCGGCAATGCGATCATCGCCGCCTGCCGCCGCGCCGTGGACCGGCGCCTGCCCTTCGTGCTGTTTTCCGCTGCAGGGGGCGCACGCATGCAGGAAGGCATCCTGTCGCTGATGCAGATGCCGCGCACCACGGTCGGCATCGACACATTGTCCGAGGCCGGGCTGCCCTTCATCGTGGTGCTGACCGACCCGACAACCGGCGGCGTGACGGCCAGCTATGCGATGCTGGGCGATGTCCAGATCGCAGAGCCGGGTGCGCTGATCTGTTTCGCCGGGCCGCGCGTGATCGAACAGACCATCCGCGAAAAACTGCCCGAAGGGTTTCAGCGCGCCGAATATCTGCGCGATCACGGCATGCTTGACCGCGTCACCCCGCGTCAGAAACAACGGGCCGAGATTGCGACCATCCTGCGCATGCTGACCGGCGCAGGCCCTGTCGTCTATGGCGATCTGCCGCGCCCTGCCCCTGCCGCCCCGGCGATAGAGGTCGCGCCCCCTCGGCCCCCGGCCAGCAAAGACCCCAAGGCATGACGCAGGCCGGATCTGACGCGCTTCTGGCGCGGATGATGCAGTTCCACCCCAAGATCATCGACCTGACGCTGGATCGCGTCTGGCGGCTCTTGGCGGCGCTGGATCACCCCGAGCGTCGTTTGCCCCCCGTCATCCATATCGCAGGCACGAATGGCAAGGGCTCGACGCTGGCCATGCTGCGGGCGGGGCTGGACGGGGCGGGGCTACGCACGCATGCCTATACATCGCCGCATCTGGCACGGTTTCACGAACGCATCCGCCTGTCGGGCGAGTTGATAGCCGAGTCCGATCTGAGCGCGGTTCTGGATGAATGTCTGGCCGCCAATGGCCCCGACCCTATCACCTTTTTCGAGATCACGACCTGCGCCGCCTTTCTGGCCTTTACCCGCAGCCCGGCGGATTACACCCTGCTCGAGGTCGGGCTGGGCGGGCGGCTGGACGCGACCAATGTGATCGACACGCCCGCGCTGACGATCATCACGCCGGTCAGCCTGGACCATCAGCAATATCTGGGCGAGACGCTGGAGGATATCGCCTTCGAGAAGGCAGGCATCCTGAAACGCGGCGTGCCCTGCATCGTCGGCCCGCAGGAAGATGCCGCGCTGGACGTGATCGAGGCCCGCGCCGCACGGCTTGGTGCGCCGCTTCTGGTGCATGGGCAGCACTGGCATGTCACGGTCGAGGCCGGGCGACTTGTCTATCAGGATGAGGACGGGCTGCTCGATCTGCCGCTGCCTGCCCTGCCCGGCCCCCACCAGATCGCGAATGCGGGCATGGCGCTCGCAGCATTGCGGCGGCTGGGCCATGCGCATGGGGCCGATGCCGCGATGACCCGCGTGGACTGGCCCGCGCGGCTGCAACGTCTGCGCAGCGGGCCACTGGTGCAAGCGCTGCCGCAGGGGCGGATATGGCTGGATGGCGGGCACAACCCGGCCGCCGGCGCGGCCATCGCGGACAGCCTGCCCCGGATGACATCCGGCAAGGTCTGGCTGATCTGCGGCATGCTCAACACCAAGGATGTGGCGGGCTTCATGCGCCCCTTGGCTGGGGTCGCGCATCACCTCTTTGCGGTCGCCATCCCCGGCGA
>PWWF01000268.1 GCA_003561595.1 Paracoccaceae bacterium
GCGTGGCGCGGACATGGCTGCGCAGGCGCGAGGCGGTGATGCCGGTGGGGGCCATGGCCGCGGCCTCATCCAGCGCGCGGGCCAGGATGGGGGCAGCGGCGCGATCGGCAGGGGACAGGCGAATATTGCGCGAGGACATGGCCAGCCCGTCGGATTCGCGCGCGATGGGGGCGCCGATGATCTCGATATCCATATCCAGATCGCGAACCATGGTGCGGATGACCGCCAGTTGCTGATAATCCTTTTCGCCAAAGACGGCCGCATCGGGGCGGATGATGTTGAAAAGCTTGGTGACCACAGTTGCCACGCCCCGGAAATGCCCCGGGCGCAGCTTGCCGATCAGGGTTTTCGCCAGGTCCACCGGCTCGACAATGGTCTGGGCAGCGGGGTCATAGACCTCAACCGCATCGGGGGCGAAGACGGCATCGACGCCTTCGCTGCGCAGCATGTCAAGATCACGCGCCTCATCGCGGGGGTAGCTGTCGAAATCCTCGCCCGGGCCGAACTGCGTGGGGTTCACGAAGATCGAGGCGATGACCTTTCCCTGCGCACCCGCCCGCGCCCGGGCCAGCCGCATCAGTGACAGATGCCCGTCATGCAGAAAGCCCATGGTGGGCGCCAGCACCACCGGGCCGGACCAATCGCGGCGCAGGGCGCGGATCTCGGCCTTGGTGCGGCAGACCTTCATCAGACCCAGCGGGCGAAGGGGGGCAGGGACATCAGCACGGCATCGGGGTCATGGCCCGTCTGCAACCCGAATTTGGTGCCCCGGTCATAGACCAGATTGTATTCGGCATAGAGCCCGCGATGGATAAGCTGGGTTTCCTTGTCGGCCGCATCCCAGGGCAGGGCGCGGCGGCGTTCGACCTGCGCCAGAAAGGCGGGCAGAAAGGCGCGCCCGACATCCTGGGTAAAGGCGAAATCAGCCTCCCAGTCGCCGGTGCAGTGATCGTCATAGAAGATACCGCCGACGCCGCGCGCGCGCTTGCGATGGGGGATGAAGAAATACTCATCCGCCCAGGCCTTGTAACGCGGGTACAGATCCGCCCCGTGCGGGTCGCAGTATTTCTGCAAGGTCGCGTGGAAATCCGCGGTGTCACGGGGGTATTCGATGCAGGGATTCAGGTCGGACCCGCCACCGAACCACCATGCGCCGGGGGTCCAGAACATGCGGGTATTCATATGCACCGCCGGCACATGGGGGTTCTGCATATGCGCGACAAGCGAGATGCCGCTGGCCCAGAAGCGGGGATCACCCTCCAGCCCCGGGATTTCCTTGCGCGCGCTCAGCGAACGCTGGGCCTGTTCGCCCAATGCGCCAAAGACCTCCGAGATATTGACGCCGACCTTCTCGAACACGCGCCCGCCGCGCATCACGCTCATCAGCCCGCCGCCCGAATCCTGCCCGTCCGCACCTGTGCGCCGCGTTTCGCGAATCTCGAACCGGCCTGCGGGCTGGTCGGACATGGGGCCGTCGGTCTGGCTGTCCTCGACCGCCTCGAACGCGGCCACGATCTGGTCGCGCAATTCGCGAAACCACGCTGCCGCGCGGCGCTTCTGATCCGTGAAATCCTCGGTCATGCGGCCTCCGTTGGTTCTGGCTCAGGTGTCGCATGGCGCGGTCACAGGGGCAAGATGCTTTGGCCGCAGCAGATGCCCCGCCCTCGCACCCCCTTGGGCGGGATGCGGGAGGGGGGGTGGGGCATGCCGCCCAAGGGGGTGCGAGGGCGGGGATGCTATAACTGGTCCATCAGCTCTGCATGCCGCGCCAGATAGGCGGCGCGGGTCTGCGCGGGCGGGCGCAGATGCAGGGACAGCCCGTCCAGGATTGCGGGGTCGGGGCGGCCGAACAGGCGATTGGCCTCGGCTTCGGTAAAGCCCGCGATCTCGGTCGCTTCCAGCCAGGCGGACAGGCGGTCGGCGGCCTTGATCCGCTTCTTGATTGGTGCGGGCAGGGCGGCGGGCAGGCCAAAGCGGATATGGATGGCGGCTGCCAGCCGCGCATCAAGTGCGCCATAGCCTGGCCCGACAGCGTCCTTGACCGGAGAGATCATGTCACCGATCACATATTCGGGCGCGTCATGCAGCAGCGCGGCCAGTTGCCAGCGCGGATCGGGCCGGGGTGTCGCGCGGGCCAGGATCGCCTCGACCAGCAGCGAATGCTCGGCCACGGAATAGGGCCAGTCGCCGCGGGTCTGCCCGTTCCAGCGGGCGACAAAGGCCAGCCCATGGGCGATATCCTCGATTTCGATATCCACAGGGGTCGGGTCCAGCAGGTCCAGCCTGCGGCCCGAGAGCATGCGTTGCCAGGCGCGTTTGGGGGGCATCGGGGCCTCTGGATGGTGGTTTGCGCCCTCCTACCCGGCTGTGCGCTGCGCGACAAGCCGACACGCGCAAAGGGGTGGGCGGTGATGCCCCGCGCCAGCTTGCCCTCGCGCCTGTATCGCCACCCGAAACGGGCATGACGTATTCATCGGCAGTTCCCGGAAAATCTGCCCAATAATTGTGCAAAACGGTTATCCAAGCATGTTTCCTGCGCTTGTGGCTTTACCGATCCGCGCAGGACTTCCGATGGTGCGCGCAGTTCCAACGCATCAGAGGA
>PWWF01000384.1 GCA_003561595.1 Paracoccaceae bacterium
CAGGTCAAGACAACAGATAAAGCCTGTGCCCGCCCGGCGCGCGGCGCCCATGCGCGGACCGGGCTCAATGCCAAGCCGTGAGCCCCCTTGCAAGAGCGTATCCTTCCTGAGCCTGTGGACATCCCTTCGCCCCTCTCTGCCCGGCCTTGCACTGACGCTTGTGCTGGCGCTGGCGATTGCGCTGTTGGCCTTTGCCCCGATATCGAGCGCCTCGTTGCCCGGATCGGACAAGCTGCATCATTTTCTGGCCTTCGCCGTGCTGGCCTTTCCGCTGCCATTTGCCCGCCCGCGCCTGGTCTGGCCCGTGATCCTGACCGTCAGCCTCTATGGGGGGGTGATCAAGCTGATCCTGCCCGTTTTCGGGCGCGAGGCATCCTGGGGTGATCTTGTCGCGGATGTGCCTGGCGCGCTGTGTGGCGGGTTCCCCGGCGCGCTCTGCGGCAAGATCTGCCGCCGCCCGGGGATCATCGGATAGGCGCCTGCGCCGCCCTGCGCCTGACCCGCGCACGGTTAACAGACCCCCAATAATATCCGTCGAATGAAGGATAAAGGCCGCATCGCGGCCATAGTCCTGTCCCGCACCTGTCCCCCACACGCCCCATCCTGAATGCGGGTGAAGCCAAGGGGAACATGAATCTCGACACCAAACGCGCAATCCGCTATCGAAATTGCACGTTTAGGTTGCAAAGAATCATCATGTTATCCCTAAAGGGTTGTGGTTGTGTGGAAACAGGTGTCAGGATTCTTCTCGTTTCTTGCCGCGCTCAAGATGGCGCTTGCAGCCATTGTGCTTGGCATCAGCGGCGTGACAGGCAGCGGGGGTGGCGTGCAGGCCGCGACCGAGCCGAGCGTGATCGAGCGCGCAGTCACGCTGACCCCGCGCCGTCCGCTTCTGGCGCATATCCGCTTCTGCCTGGTCTATGAGGGGCAATGCGATATCCGGTCTGACCGGCGTGATCCGTCCATGAGTGTGCAGGACCACCGCAATGAGGCGATGCGCGTCAATTTCCGTGTCAACCGGGCAATCCGGCCGAAGCCGGATGAAGGCTTTGACAGCTGGGATATCAATGTCACCGAGGGTGATTGCGAGGATTACGCGCTGCAGAAACGCGCCGATCTGATCGCGCTTGGCTGGCCTACGGACCATCTGCGCATCGCGATCGTGCGCACCGCGCAGAAAGAGCCGCATGCCGTGCTGCTGGTGCGGATCGGCGGGGCGGATTACGTGCTCGACAATCTGACGCCGGATGTGCTGCGCTGGGACAGGACCGGGCATCACTATCTGATGCTGCAGGACCGCGACGATCCGCGCGCCTGGCATGACATCGCCCCGCATGGTGCGGGCACAAGCTGAGCCGCAGCCAGGCCGCGCCGGATGTCAGGTCGTCAGAAAGCGGCACTCCCCCTGCGTGATCAGTGCGGCACTCAGCCGATGGGTCGCATAGGCCCCGGTATCCACCGAAATGCGGCCCGCCTGCGCGAACGGGGCCTCAAGGATCGTGTGGCCATGGGCAATCCAGATCCCGTCGCGCCGCGGTGTGGTCAGGAAATCGGGATGCCCCCAGAGCAGATGCGTCTCCTGCTGCTGCGCGACCGGGGCATGGGGGTCGGCGCCGGCATGGGTGACAAGCACATTGCCCGAGCGAAAGGACAGCGGCAGCGCCCGCAGCCAGGCTTCGGTCTGCGGCCCCATCGCATCGCGCAGCGCATCGCGCGCCGCACCAAGCGTATCGGGCGCAAGGGCGGCGGGGCGGATGCCGAAACTGGCCAGCGTATGGGCCCCGCCATTATGTATCCAGAAAGGACCGGCCTCTTCGGGGGCATCGAGGAAGTCAAGCAGCATGGCCTCGTGATTGCCCTTCAGGCAGATTACATCGCCCGGCCAGAGGTCCTTCTGCAGCGCCTGCAACAGCCCCAGCACCGAGGCACTTGCCTCGCCCCGGTCGATGTAATCGCCAACAAAGACAAGCGTGCGTTCCGTGCCGCCCGCATTGGCAAGCTGTTCGACCATCGCTTCCAGGAGATCCGCGCGCCCGTGCAGATCCCCGATCACCGCCAGATCGCGGTCGGGAAGGGGGGGCTGGGGGTCAGCCCGGAAAAGCCGTCCGAGAAAGCGCATGATCTGTTCTGTGAGCCCCTGATATCCTTGGCCAGACCCATAGCAGGTATGCCCGGATATGTCGCAACCTGCCGCATCCACGCGCCCTGATATCGGGCCAGGCCGGAGATCGGGGGATATTCCTTTTGATTTTGTCGCCAGGTTTTTCTATGACGGGATCGGGTATTTGTTAAGGGGTTGATTAAATGCGTGAAAGCAGCTCTGCTGCAAGGTTATCCGCAAGTGATATTTTGCAACTCATGCGTGCTCTCCAGGTCTGCGTCACTCTGACAAACGGGCAATCCTCCCCTGATCCACATTCTGCTGCCGCGCCAGGGGTCGTGCTGCGCCATGCATAGCGCGCGCGCCTGTGCCCGGCCCATGGTGGAGCGGTGGTATGCCGCCCAGCTCAAGCCCAATGGTCTGGCCATCGCCGAGCGCAATCTGGCACGGCAGGGGATCGAGAGCTTCTGCCCCTGGCAGATCGAGACCGCGCGC
>PWWF01000249.1 GCA_003561595.1 Paracoccaceae bacterium
CTGACCGCGAATTCGGCGAACAAGGACCAGACCCATATCGGGTCGGTCCTGAAACTGGTGAATGAGCGCAAGCGCTTCCGGCTTGACCTGCCGCTGTCGGGGTATCGCTTCAAGGAGGATGAGAAGGAAGAGCGCCCGGCCTTCTCGGATGACTGGATCAGGACAAGGCTGATGGCCGAGGGGGCGCTTGACGGGCTGAACCCGGAGGCGCGTGCTATTACGCTCGGCATGATCAACACAGGCTATCGCCCTTCCGAGGGTGCGGCGCTTCGCGAAGAGCATATCCTGCTGGACGATGACGTGCCCCGCATCCTGATCGCGCCCGAGGCGCGCCGCGAGATCAAGAACAAGGTCTCCAGACGGTATATCCCACTGACAGGGATCAGCCTTGAAGTCTTCAGGGCCTTCCCGAGCGGATTTCCGCGCTATCGCGAGAGCGGCTCCAGCTTGTCGGCGACCGTGAACAAGTTCCTGCGCGAGAACGGGCTGATGGAGAGCGAGAAACATGTGATGTACAGCCTGCGTCACAGTTTCGAAGACCGGATGCTGCGCGCGGGCTTTGACGACCGAGTGCGCCGCGATCTGATGGGGCACTCGCTCAAGCGCGAACGCTACGGCGATGGCGGCGGGCCCGCGTTCAAGCGCGATCTGCTGCAGGGGATCGCCCTGTAAGTTCACCTGATCCCGCCATCCGCGATCTTTCGGGCGCGGCTGATCACATCCTCCTGCTCGACGGCCCGCGCGATCTCGGCCTCGATCCGCTTGAAGATCGGAATATAGACGGGGTCCTCGATCACCAGACGGGCGACCAGTTCCCGATAGGCCTCCCAGTCCTGCAGGGTGGGTTTGAACCCTGCTGGCCGGACGCTGTGCCCGCGTCCTCGCCCCACGGCCCTAGCGGCCGGCGGAACCGGTCGAGCGGAGGGATGTGCGGCGGGCTCAGCCATGGACACAGTTTCACTGATCGCGCGGGCGCGTTGTTTCAGGGGGCGGCAGACCACAGGCCTGTCGCAGATTTGCGGGGTCACGACTTGGGCGATGAACATGTGTGCCGGACACGCCAAATATAGCGGGTCAGCGCACGCTTCTCACGGCTTAACTTGTCCGGGAAGTTTGAAAATTGTGGATAGTCAGGTGGTTACGAGAGAGCCCGGCTGAAGCTCAGTCGCGCAAATCTGCGTGAGACACAGGGTTTTTCCACAAGAACCGCGCAGAAGGCACCGCCGATGGGGTTGACATCTGAGAAATCCACGCACGCCGCGGGCAGAGCCGCCTGGGTTTGCGCGATCGACACCTTGGTCGCTTTTCGGGACAGCCCCGTGCTCATCAGAAATGTCTTGACAGGATCAGATTCACCCTTTTTCAGCGCCTGCCATCTGCCCCGTGGGCGGGCAGGCGCGCGCACCGCGTGCGCAGTTCGAGATCCTTCCAGAGCGTGTTTGGTTTGTTTGGGTCTTGGTGGCTGATGGGTTCATTCGGGTGATTGGGGTGAAAGAATGCCTTCGGCCCGGTTGAAGCGGGGGTGGCCGTTCATTTGATCAGGTACGTCCAGTCTTCTTTGGAATGTCCTTTCTTGCCGCTGCCATGCTGTGTTCCGGTGGCAGCGGTGGGCGCCGGTGGCGCCGGTTCGAGCCGGTTCGATGACTTCGTTTGGTTCTTTTGGCTTTGGTTGGAGGTGATGTTGGTTGGGTTTGATGCGTCTGGGATGATCGCGGTTTACGGGTTGCATATCGCCGATCTGCGCGGGTTCCGAGTGCGCAGGATCGGCCTGGCCGTGATGTCGATGACGTCCCGATCTGGGACGGCGAGAGGATCTCGGACAGGCGCGCACTCTGTGAGCCGGATCATGGGGTTCTGAGTGAGGGCTTTGTGGTGCGGTGTGAGCTGGCACATGGTCTGGGATGTCCCCTCTTGTCCGGATGCCCCTGTTTTGCCGCTGCGCATTGCCTGACGGCACGCAGCGGTGGGCGCCGGTGGCGCCAGTTCGAGCCGATTCGATGACTCAGTTTGGTTTTTTTGGGTTTGTGGGCTGATGGGGTTCATTTGGGTGATTGGGGTGAAAGGATGCCTTCGGCCCGGTTGAAGCGGGGTGACCGCTCATTTGACCAGGTACGTCCAGTCTTCTTCGGAATGTCCTTTCTTGCCGCTGCCCTGCTGTGTCCCGCGGGCAGCGGGGGCGCCTTTCGACGCCAGTTCGTGCCGGTTCGGTAGCGTGTTTGGTTCTTTTGGGTTTGGTTTGGAGGTGATTGGGTTGAATTTGATGCGTGGGGTCTCCTTGGGTCTTCGGGGTGAAAGAGTGCCGTCGGCCCTTCCATCCTGAGGGTGACCTTGGTTCCGGGGTGAGCGCGGTTTCCGGGTTGCATATCGCTGATCTGCCCGGGGTTGCCCGAGCGGCGGGGCTCGGCCGTGGTACGTCGGCTCCCGGAAGCCAGCGTCGTGCGAGGATCCCGGAAAGGCGTGGGCTCCGGGGCCCCGGTCGCAGGATCTCGCTTGAGCGCCTCGTGATATGGGTTGATCCTCAGCATGAGCGGGTATGTCTTGCTTGTCCGGAAAGTCCTGTTTTGCCTCTATCAGGAGGGGTTCTCGGAGA
>PWWF01000156.1 GCA_003561595.1 Paracoccaceae bacterium
AAGGCTTTCACCGGCCTCGGTCAGGTGGATGCGTCGCCCTTCGCGCTGCAGCAACCGAACACCTGACAGCACTTCGATTTGGCGCAACTGATGGCCGACGGCCGATTGCGATACATTGAGATGCTGCGCAGCGGCAGCGATCGAGCCTTCTTTCCAGACAGCTTCGAGCACGCGCAGGGCACGCAATGAGGGCAGGCGATTGGCCATCCGAAAACATCCAAGAAAAACTACGATAATTGGCAGATAATGAACTTTTTTTCCACTTAAATGCAAGTCACTATGAAGATGCGATACAGGAGACCTGCCATGACTGCCCCCGAACCCGCGACACATCCGGCGCAGACCGTGTTGCGCCTCGCCATGGCGCAGATGACGTCGAGCAACCGCCATGACACGAATATTGCCACATTGCAGCAGATCGCGGTCGAGGCTGCGGACAAGGGTGCGCAGATGCTGGCATTGCCAGAGGCCGCAGGCCTGATGAACCGCGATCTGGAAAGCGCGCGCCGGGCCGTCGTGCCCGAAGCAGCGGACCCGTTCATCGCGGCCTGCCGCTATGTGGCGCGCGCGCACGGGATGTGGGTGCAGACCGGATCAACCCCGGTGCTCGAGGAGTCCGATGGCCGGTTTCGCAATCGCGGGCATCTGATTGATCCGTCGGGAGAGATTGTTGCGCGATATGACAAGATTCATCTGTTCGACGTGGATTTGCCCGGCGAGACGCCACGGCGCGAATCTGATCGGTATGTGCCTGGTGAGCGCGCAGAGGTCGCAAATACACCCTGGGGCCCGGTGGGGCTTTCGATCTGCTACGACCTGCGCTTTCCCCATCTCTATCGCGACTATGCACGGCTTGGCGCCGCGATGCTGTTCGTGCCATCGGCATTCGCACTGGCGACCGGGGCGGCGCATTGGGAAGTGTTGCTGCGCAGTCGCGCAATCGAGAACGGCTGCTTCGTGATTGCTGCGGCCCAGACAGGCCAGCATGATGACGGGCGCCAGACATGGGGACATTCGCTGATCATCGATCCGTGGGGCAAGGTGCTGTGCGATATGGAACAGCGCACTGGCCTTGCGGTTCTGGACCTCGACATGGCGGCTGTCGGCAAAGCGCGCAACGCCGTCCCGTCCCTGCGCAATGAACGCGACTACGCGCCGGCCCGGCTGCCTGCGCAATCTATCAACCCCGAGAGACCCCTGAAAGAAGGAGTATGACAATGACACCGACCCGATCAGGCGTGGCCATCGCTCTCGCCCTTGGCGTGAGCCTGCCCTCGATGGTAGCGGCGCAAGAGCGATCCGACCTCAATTTCGCCGTGGATAACCTCTGGCCGAACATGGACCCGGTTATCGGCATCTCGACCACTGGCGGGCGGGTGCATTCCAATGTGTTCGAGACGCTGATCCAGCGCAACTATTTCGAGGACCCGGATGGCAACACCCTGATCCCCGGGCTTGCGACTGAATGGGAACGGACCTCGGACACGGTCTGGACATTGACCATCCGCGAAGGGGTCGAATTTCACAATGGCGATCCGATGACCGCACATGACGTGGCCTTTTCGCTGTCGGCCGAGCGGCTTTGGGGCGACGATCCGATCGCACCGCGCGGCGCCAGCTTCGCCGCTGGTCTGGTCCGGGTCGAGGCAATCGATGACTACACGGTCGAGCTTGAGACTGAGTTCCTCGACGCGAGTTTCATCGCGCGCCTGACCACGCCCATCGGTTTTGTCCTGCCGCGCGATTACTATGAAGAAGTCGGCACCGAGGAATTCGGTCAGAACCCGATCGGCACAGGCCAGTATCAGGTTGTCGAATTCGACCCCTCGACCCGGCTGGTCGCCGAAGCCTATGACAATTACTGGGGCAGCGAGCCCTTGTTCGACAGCATCACCTGGAGCGTGGTGAGCGAATATTCGACACGGTATGCGGGGCTGGTTTCGGGCGAGTTCGACATGATCGTCAGCATCCCCGTGGACCAGTTCGATGTGGTCGAACAGACCGACAATATCGACCTGCTGGTCGGGCAGGTCGGCAATTATCCGATGTTCGCGTTCAACACGCTGGATATCGACGGGATGGACGACAATCCGATCATGGATGCCGATCTGCGCAAGGCGATGGTCATGGCCATCGACATGGACGGGATCGCGCGCGCTCTGTGGGATGATCTGACCTATACGCCCACCCCCTTCAACTTCCCTGAATACGGGGATTATCACGACCCGGACCGTGAAGCTACCTATGGCTACGACCCGGAGCGCGCTGCCGAATATCTGGAACAATCCGGCTATGAGGGCGAAACACTGCGCTGGCATATCGTTCGCGGCTTCTTCCCGAATTATGAAGAGGCTGCAGAGTTTATGGTCGAGGAATGGGCCGAGATGGGGATCGATGTCGAAATCCGCATCATGGACAATTTCGCCCTGGCCTATGAGCGTCCGTTCCACTTGTTGAACATGTCGATGTCGTCAGAATTCACGGGCGACCCCTATCGCCCGCTGTGGCTGGATTGGGGGCCGGGGTCGAACCGGGTTGAAGCCAGCCACCGCACATGGGTGCCGACAGACGAGTTCCTTGAGGC
>PWWF01000006.1 GCA_003561595.1 Paracoccaceae bacterium
CAACGATTCCGCGACCGATGGGGCAGGTGACAGTCAGGGTGTATCGGGACATGGTCGGTTTCCTGTTCTACGGCGGTCAGCGGGCCTGTTCTGCGCGCCCATAGCAGCCCGGCAGGGCCGGGGCGAGGGCAAACAACACCGCCTTGCGCGCCGGGGTGGCGGGTCCGGCGCGTGCGCTTGTCTTGTCATCAGTTGGAAAGCGCCCGGGCGTGCTGGTACACGCCCGGACGGGTCTGGCTTAGCTGCCTTTGGTGCGCCAGCTATCGGCGTAGTTTTCGCGCGCTTCCTTGGCGTAGGGCGTTTCCGACACGCGCACGCGGATCTCGGCCTGCTTGTGCCGCTCGGTCGAGGTCTTGGCTGTCGGCTCCGGCTCGCCCCATTTCAGGGTCAGCACATCGCCGATCTGCACCGACTGATCGACCACGCCCAGGCTGAGGACACAGCGCTCATTGTAGCTGTAGCCGTTGAACATGGACATGCCGACCATCTTGTCGCCATGCATGACCATATCCGCGCTGGACGAGGCATAGTTGGGCTGCGGGAAGTCGATCCACTTGTAGGGCGTGCCTTCCTCAAAGGCCGAGGCGATGACCTTCAGCACATCCTCGCGGTTCCACTCGAACGTGACTTTCTTGCGGTTGGTGGGGGCGTCCTTCATCTTGGCAAGGGCGTCCTTGCCGATGAAATCGTCCTTTTTCCAGCCGATATAGAAACCGTAGCCCAGTTCGAACGGGTTGACGTAGTAATCCTCGATATTGTCGGACACGAAGCTGCCACCGATGGCGCCTGCGGCCTCATAGCTTTCGGCGGCCAGCCAGTCGCGATAATCCGCCAGCATCCCGTCGCCGGTATAAATGCCCGGCAGAGGCGAGGGGATCCAGCCCGATTCCAGCGTGTTGGTGGAATAGGCGCGGCTGCCGCACTGGGTCAGATCGACACCGGCATCGCGGGCCGCCTGCAGGATGGTCGAATGGATGTAATCCTTGTCCTTGTAGGGACCCCAGATTTCCAGACCGGGCGCGCCCGACATGCCGTGACGCAGCGCCTGCACCTTTTTCGAGCCGACATTGATCCAGTCGACATGGAAGAACTTGATGTCGGGGATCGGGCCGCCATTCATCTTCTCGAAGATCCTGGGCGCGTCGGGGCCCTGGATCTGGAAGCGGTAATGTTCGCGCAGAACGCGCTCGCCTTCGGGGCGCGAGGGGCTGCGCGGGTCATAGCGCAGGCGCACATTCCACGACCCGTAGCTTGCCGCAAACATCAGCCAGTTCGAAGTCGGCGCGCGGCCCACGAGGATATACTTGTCCTCGCGCTCGCGGAAGATGATGTGGTCGCCGATGACATGGCCATTGGGCGTGACCGGCACGAAATGCTTGGCACGGTTCAGGTCGAAATTCGAGAATCCGTTGATGCCGTGATAGGCGAGGAATTCGGTCGCCTGCGGCCCTTCGACGATCACTTCGTCCATGTGGTGCGACTGATCGAACAGCACGGCCGAATGGCGCCATGCTTCCTGTTCGACGCGCCAGTTGGAAAATTCGGGTGTGACGACAGGATAGACATACATGCCGATCCTGGAGTTGCGCAGCATCTGAACCGGGTTGCCGGCGGCTGCCATTACTGTTGCGAGACTTTGGGTCATGTCATGTCCTCCCATGCGTGATGTATACATGAAATGCCGGAACACGACCTGAAATGCAAGTCTGATCTGCCAGCCGCGCGCTAAAATGTATACACGAGCCTGTCAGTTGCTGAGCAAGGCGAGGCTGGGAACGCCTTCGCGCAGGGCCGCTTCCTGTGACAGCAGGAATTCGACATTGCGCCGCGCGGCGCGGGCATGTTCCCGTGTCACGGCCTCGGCGCGGGCGCTTTCGCGCGCGACAATCGCTTCCAGAATCGTGTGATGCTGGGCCTGCGCCACCGTCATCGTGCGTTGCAGCGATTCGGGCCTGTTGTGATCTTCCAGAAAGGCCGAAGGTGACGCAAAGGGCAGCGCCGTGATCCGCGCCAGTTCGCGCTGCAGGGTCGTGCTTTGCGACATCTGCGCCAGTATCGCGTGAAAGCGCGTGTTCAGGCGCGAATAGGCTTCCATATCGATGGCGTGGCCCGACAGGATGCGATCAATTTCGCGCAGGATAGTCTGCGCCTGCGCCAGTTGCTCGGGGCCGATGCCGCGTTCGGCGGCATAGCGTGCGGCGGTCCCTTCCAGCACGCCGCGCAGGTCGATCGTGTCGACCACATCGGCCAGCGCGAAGCTGCGCACCACGAACCCGCCACCGCGCCCGCGTTCCAAAAGCCCCTCTTCGGCCAGCCGGGACAGCGCGGCCCGGACCGGCGTGCGCGAGGTCGCGAGTTCCTCGGCCAGCGCGACCTCATAAAGCCTGGTGCCGCCGACAATGGCACCGCTGAGAATGCGCTGCCGCAGGTCCAGCAGCGCCTTTTGCGTTTGTGACAGGGTATCAGGGGCCATGATGCGCATATCCGGGTATACATGAAGATGCGTTTGAGTATGCACCTTATGTATACATTCGGCAACTGCCTTGCTCTGATGGCGCTAGGGCCGGGTGCGAATGTCGATCAGCGCGGCCCCCTTGCGCGCCCGGATATGCGCGAGCGCCTGATCCAGCATCCCGGCGAATTCGGCATGTGTCTCGGCCCGCAGCGCCAGCGCGCGCGAGGCGCGGGCGACCAGCGTGAAATCCGGGCTGGGCTGCAATCCGGTCAGCGGCACCTGATTGGTGCGCGCGGCATGACCATCGGGATACAGCCCCAGCACCGACTGGCGCACCGCCCCCCATTCGGCATTGTTCAGCACCAGAATCAGGATCGGCAGGTCCAGCGCCTCGGCGATCTGGTGGCAGGCGACGGGGTTGGCGAACATATAGGAGCCGTCGCCCATGGTCGCGATCACCAGCCGGTCGGGATGGGCAAGCTGCATCCCCATCGCCGCGGGCAGCGACCAGCCCAGCCCCCCGGCATGGGGTTCCTGATACCACGCCTGATGATGGGTCAGCCGCATGGCGGGCATCGGGCAGCCCAGTTCCGACAGGATGGTGGCATCATCACCTTCCAGCGCATCGGACAGGGTGCGCGCGATCTGCGCCTTGGTCATGCCCGGCGCATCATCGGGGGCGGCCTCGGCCAGCGCGCTCGCGCGGGCGGCGGCATTGCGCGCCGCGATCTGGTCGAAGCGCGCGGCCACATCCGCGCCGGCGGTATATCCGGCCAGCGCCTGTTCCAGGGCCTGCAGCGCGGGGCCCGTATCGGCAGCGATGCTCAGATCTGCGCGGAAATTGCGGATCGGTGTGCGGGCCGCCAGCGGGTTGGGGCCAAGCTGGACGACAAAGGCATCGGATGCCGGGCCATGGGCATCGGGCATCCAGGGGGCCATCACATCCAGACAGATGATCAGATCGGCCTGTTCCAGCAGCGGCGCCGGGTCCCACGAGGTGCACATGGGGTGATCGCTGGCCATGGCAAGCTGGCTGGCCCAATACTGGCAGACCGGGATCGCCCAGTCCCGCGCAATCCGGCCCAGGGCATCGAACCCCTCGGCAGAGCCTGCGCCGCGCTGGGCAAAGATCACCGGAGACGAGGCGCGCGCAATGCGCGCGGCCAGCGCCTCCAGATCCGCAGGCCCGGCATGAAGGCCATGGGCCTGCATCGCCGGGGGGGCATCCAGCAGATCGGCGGGACAGGGCGCGCAAAGCACTTCGCGCGGGAGCGAGACATAGATCGGCCCGCGCGGGCCGGACATGGCGATGGCATGGGCGCGGTCCACCAGTTCGGGCACCTGTTCTGGAAAGCGCAGCTCATAATCCCATTTGCTGGCCTCGCGCACCAGCGCGGTCTGGTCGCGCATTTCCTGCCCCCATCCAATGGGCACCGTGCGCGCCCCGAAGCGGCCCTTTTCGACTGTGGGCGTGCGGCCCGAAAACAGCAGCACCGGCACATGCTCGACATGGGCGTTCAGCGCCCCGATGGCACAATTGGCCAGCCCGACATCGGTATGCGCGATCACGGCCTGCGCCTGACCCGTGGCCAGATAATAGCCATGCGCCATGCCCATCGCGGCATGTTCATGCGGGATGGTCAGGGCATGGGGCAGGGCGATATCCTTGGCCACGGCCTCTGCCAGCCCTTCGATGATGGGCGGGAAATCGGTGCCGGAATTGGCAAAGATGTAATCGACCCCCACGGTTTTCAGCCGGGCCAGCAGGGCCGCCCCTGCACTGACAGTCGCATCGCTCATGGTGCTCTCCTCCTCCGTCTTGCGCGCTCAGGGCTGCGTCAGCCCCAAGCCGAAAATGACAAACTGCAGCGTGATGAACCCGCCCAGCGTGGCGACCAGCAGGCCGAATGCCGCGAACTGGGCCTGCCCGACCCGCGTGGCCAGCAGCGGAAAGATGGTGATCATCGGCATGGCCGCAAACAGCACCCCGCCCGCCGCCATCATGGGCGAGACGCCGGGCACCAGCAACACGCCCGCGCCCACCGCCAGCGGGTGCAGCACCAGCTTGCCGCCCACCACCAGCGCCACGGCCCCCAGGCTGCCCGTGGCGGGCAGGCTGGCCAGCATCCCGCCGATGACCAACAGCGCCAGCGGTGCCGACATCCGCGCCAGCAGATCAAGCGCGGATTGCGCGGGCGGGGGCAGGCTGACCCCCAGCGCTGACACTGCGCCCCCCGCAACCAGTGCGATCATCAGCGGGTTGCGCAGCACATCGCGCGCCAGCCGCGTGCGCAGTGACGCCACACCATCGCCCCCGGCAATCGCGAACAGGGTCAGTGCGATCGGCAGGATCACCAGGTTCTCGACGATCAGGCAATGCGCAAAGACCCGGATCGCCGCGTCAGAGCCCAAGAGCGCCTGCCCGATGGGAAAGCCCAGAAAGCCGCTATTGGCCATGCTCACCCCCAGCGCCATGACCGATGCCACCGGCAGCGACAGCCCCATGGCGTGCCGCGCGATCCCGAAGCAGAGGCCCATGACCGCCAGCGACCCCAGCGCATAGGCCAGCAGAAAGCCCGGATCGAACGTGTCCTGCACCGGCGTGGTGGCCAGCGCCAGAAAGATCACGGCGGGCAGGGCCACCCGCACGACGATCTGCCCGGCAGGTGCCACGACATCCGCGCCCAGATAGCCGCTGCGCACGATCAGCCAGCCCAGCGCGATGATAGCGAATATCGGCAGCAATGTTTCCAGAAAGACCATGCTGCCCCGCCTATGCGCCGTTTATCGCGGCCCCGAATATCGTCTCGAACAGGATCTTGATCGCAATTGCGCCCAGCGTCAGCAGCATCACCATGTCGAACACCTTGGGCGAGGCGCGCTTGCCCAGCCAGTTTCCCAGCGGTATGGACAGGAATACCAGCCCCAGCGCGCCGAACCCATAGGCCAGCATCTCCAGGCTCAGCAGCCCCACACCCCAAAGCGCGGGGATCTGCACGGCGGTCATCGTCACGAAAAAGATCGAGATCGTGCCGATAAACGCCTCTCGCGGCAGTTTCATCGCGTTCAGGAAGGTGATCGAGGCGGGCGCGGAAATCCCTGTCGCACCCTGCAGAAAGCCACCCGCGACCCCGGCCGCCCCGCTGAGCTTGTCGGCAGTGCTGCGCGCCAATGTCCAGCCGGGGCGCGAGATGCGCAGGCCGATATAGGCCAGCACGGCAAGCGCGACCATCAGCGACAATGTCTCTTGCGGCAGGATCGACAGCAGCCATGTCCCGACTGCGACGCCCAGCATCCCGCCGCCCGCGAACAGCACCAGAAAGCGGCGCGGCAGCGCCTGCTCGCGAAAGGCCCATGCCTGCCAGACATTGCTGAGAAGATTGGGCACCACCAGAATCGCCACGGCGGTCTGCACATTGAACAGCATTGTCAGCGCCGGGGCCGCGATCACCGGCACGCCCGCACCGATTGCCCCTTTCATGACGCCGCCGAGCAGGATGGCCAATACGGCCAGAATGATGGTCATGGGCAGGCCCTTGCTATCTGGTATCGGCGCGTATTCTGCCGAGGATGGGCGAAGATACAAGCGCCCGCGCGAAACTGCACGTTCCGCAGGCGAATGACTTGCGCTTGAAAAACCTGTATGTATGGCAAGGGTTTGGCGGCGCGTATTCTTGCTGGCGCTGCCAGCGGTTGCGCGATACTTATAACCCGGTCAGGGTTTGAATATGGCTGCGGATGTCCCAGGCATCTGCCCCTGCACCGCATCGGAGGAGTGCATGACCATGCCTGACACGGCCCGCGCCGCTGCGCCGGAATGGCCCAATCTGCGGCATCTGCGCCTGCTCGAGATTGCAGCGCGCCACGATTCGCTGACACAGGCGGCAGGGCAGGTGAATATCTCGCAGCCAGCGGCGTCGCAGGCGATTGCCAAGCTTGGCCGCATCTTCGGGGCGCGGCTGCTGGAACGCTGCGGCAATGCCGTCATGCCCACGGATGAGGGGCGGATCGTCATTGCCCGTGCGCGCCGCGCGCTGGACCATCTGCAGCACCCCCATCCCGGCACGCGCAGCCGCACGCGGCAGGCGCGGGCCGATCTGCTGGAACGCTATGCCAGCGTGACGCAGCTGCGCGTCATGGCGCTTTTCGCCGTCACCGGAAGCCTGAGCGCGATTGCCGCCGAACTGGGCCAGACCGAGGCATCGGTGCAGCGCGCCGTCAAGGATATCGAGCGGATCATCGGGCAGCCCGCGCTGGAGGGCGGGCCGCGCAACCGGGTGCTGAGCGCGGCAGGCCAGCAGGTGGCCACCCGCGCCAGCCTCGCGCTGCGCGAGATCGATCTGGCCCATGCCGATCTGCGCGAACGCGCCGGGGTGTTCGACAGCAGGCTGGTGATCGGTGTGCTGCCACTGGCGCGCACCCGGATCGTGCCGCGCGTCATTGTGCGGCTGCAGGCGCAATACCCCTCTGCCACGGTCGAGGTGCTGGAAGGGGCCTATGATTTCTTGCTGCGCCGGTTGCGGCTGGGGGCGTGTGACATGATCATCGGTGCGTTGCGCAGCGATCTGGCGCAGGCCGATCTGGATGAGACGCCATTGCTGCGCGACCGGTTGCGCGTCGTGGCCCGCGCGGGCCACCCACTGGCCGGGCGCAGGCTGGACCCGGCAGATCTGGCCGCCGCCCGCTGGATCCTGCCGCGCCGTGATGCGCCCGCGCGCCGGGTTTTTGACGCGATGGCCGCGCGTCACGGGCTGCTGACGGCAGGGCATGGCCATATTGAAACCGGGTCGCTGGTTGTCCTGCGGGGGGTGTTGCTGGAATCGGACGCGCTGACGCTGATTTCACCGAATCAGATCAGTTATGAGATTGAACAGGGCCTCTTGCGCGTGCTGGATGTCCCGTTGGACGGGGGCGAGCGGGACATCGGCATCGCGCAATTACAGGGTAATATGCCCGGACAACTGCGATCGCGCTTCATCGAGCTGATCGCCGAGGAAGCAATCGGTATCGGCTGCGAAAACAGCACCGATGATCGCCTCTGAACAGGAAGCTTATGGGCCTGTGCCTTTTCCAATGGCGAAAACCCGATCTGATGTCTGTTCCTGATCAACATGTCTGATATGCTGTCTGACAATAGGGGATGAGGCTGGCAGCGCCCGTGTGCATTGACGATCCGGGCTTTGGATTCGGGCCGACTCTGGGGCAGGTATATGGGAACAGGTTAACTGTCAGGTTAAAAAGGCAGGGCAAAAATATAATTGAATTGGCAAGAGCGCGGGTCATACTCGCGCTGCAGGGGAGACGGGGCGGACCGGCATCTGCAAATCTGCAGCGCCCGGAGCCTCTGGGTCAGGGCTGGAGGGTCAGGACCTGTCATCGTTCTGAACATGACATCAAAGGGAGGAAGACCATGACACCATCGCAACTACTCAAGGCACCGCTGCGGGCATCGGTTGCCGGTGCGGCCATTGCCGCGGGCCTGATGGCCGCCACCACCGCAGGTGCGCAGACCGAATTGCGGCTGCATACCTTCGTGGGTCCCAGCCACATCATCTTCACCAATATCCTCGAGCCGCTGGCCGAGCAGATCGAAGAGGCATCAGGTGGTGAGCTGACGCTGACGCTCTACCCGTCCATGCAGCTTGGTGGCGGGGCACCGCAACTGATCCGTCAGGCGCAGGAAGGGACCGTGGACATGGTCTTCAGCCTGCCGGGCTATACGTCGCCGCAATTCCCGCGCACCCAGATGATGGAATTGCCGGGCCTGTCCGAGGATGGCGTCGCATCGACCGAGCTGATGTGGGAATTGCTGGAGAATGACTATCTGAACCCGGAATTCGACGGCCTGCGCGTTCTGGCGCTCTGGGCGGCGGATGACGCGGGTATCTACACCAGCGAAACCCCGATCCGCACCATGGAAGATATCGAGGGCATGATTCTGCGCTCGCCCTCGGCGGCCCAGGCCGGGCAGATCGAAAAGCTGGGCGGGACACCCGTCGCCATGCCCATCACCGAGTTGTATCCGCAACTCGAACGCGGCGTGATCGACGGGGCGATGGTTCCGTTCACGACCATACTCGATTTCCGCATGTATGAGGTTGCCAATTACTTCACGCTGACCGGGCCGATCTTCGGGCGCTCGCAATTCACCGTGGTGATGAACGAGGACAGCTATAATTCCCTGTCCGAAGAGCATCAGGCGATCATCGACGATCTGACAGGGATCGAACTGAGCCGTCAGGCGACGCAGGTCTATCTGGGCCGCGCGGATGAAAGCGTCGAGTTCGTGCGCGATGATCCCGACAAGGAAGTGATCGAATTCTCGGAAGAGGAACAGGCACGCGTGCTCGATGCCCTGTCGCCAATCTACGCCGAATGGGTCGAAGAGATGGAAGCCCAGGGCATTGACGGCCGCGCAATGCTTGCGGTCGCCGGGATAGAGTTGGACTGAGAGCAGGCCCATGCTGCATCTGATCGAGCGCTGGTTTGAACGGCTCTTGCGCTTCATCGCCTATGGCGGCGGTCTGGTGCTGGTCGGGCTGATGCTGCTCGTGATCTACGAGATCACGATGCGATACTTCTTTGGCCGCCCCTTTCGGGGCGGCTATGAAATGACCGAACTGGCCATGTCGCTGATCGTGGCGCTGGGCTTTCCCTACACGGCCATCGCGCGCGGCCATGTCACGGTCGATCTGCTGGGCAGATGGCTGGACCTGCCCGCGATGCGCTGGCTGGCGGCGCTGGTCCATGCCGCGGGGGCGGTCTTTCTGGCCTATGTGGCGTGGCGCGCGTGGCTGTTCGCGGCAGGCAGTCTGCGTTGGTCCGATGTCACCAACATGATGCGCATTCCCAAGCATCCGTTCCAGTTTGCCGTCGCCATATCGCTTGGCCTGTTCGCGCTGGTGCTGTTGCTTGAAGCGATCAAAACGCTTTCGCCCGCCAGGACACAGGATTCCGATCAGACATGACACCGACCATTGCAGGATTGATCGGCTTTTTCGCGCTGTTTGCGCTGCTTGCGCTGCGGGTGCCCATCGGGCTGGCTATGATGGCTGTGGGCGCGGGCGGCATCGCGATCCTCAACTCGCCCAATGCCGCGATGAATGTGATGGGGTCCTTCCCCTACAACTATTCCGCCGTGTTCAGCCTGAGCGTGGTGCCGCTGTTCATCCTGATGGGGGCATTCGCGACCGTGTCGGGCATGGGCAGCGACCTGTATCGCACGGCCTATAGCTGGGTGGGGCACAGGCGCGGGGGGCTGGCCTCTGCCACGGTGATATCCTGCGCGGGCTTTGCGGCGCTGTCGGGGTCGTCCATCGCGGCGGCAGCGACGATGGGCAAGGTGTCCTTGCCGGAGATGGAGCGCTACAAATACGATGCCGGGCTTGCCACGGGCGCGATTGCGGCAGGCGGGACGCTGGGCATTCTGATCCCGCCCTCGACCGTGCTGATCGTCTATGCGCTGCTGACCGAACAATCCGTGGGCCGGTTGTTCCTTGCGGGCTTTCTGCCGGGGCTGTTGCTGACGCTTCTGTTCGTGGCCACGGTCATGATCGTGTCGCGGATCAACCCGCTGGCAGGCCCGGC
>PWWF01000298.1 GCA_003561595.1 Paracoccaceae bacterium
ACTGGCCAGCATGGCGCGATAGAAGCGCTGGCGTGCGGCGCGCAGCACAGTGCAGGGCCTTTCCTGAGGGGTCACGCAGAGACGGGGATGGAACGGGTCCATCACCACGGCCCCCGCGTATAGGTGGCGGGGCAGGTTTGCGACTTGCCAGCCGAGGGTACCGCAGCCCCGCGCGGATTGTATTCGAGCAGGTTCGCGCGTGCGGCAGCGTCGAGCGAGAGGCGGCCATCAGCGGGTGTGGACATACCGGATGAGGCGCGCAGATCGAGCAGCAGATCGCAGGTGATCCGCGCAATTGCATCTCTGAGCGCCAGTTTGCGCGGCGCAGCGGCCCGCTGGGTCGGCGCAACATAGGGGATTTCCACATCTGGACAGGGGCGTTCCACATCATCCGCCCAGGCAGTGAGGTCTGTGATCCGGCAGATGTCATGATCACAGTGGAAGCTGACCATGACATGGGTGATGCCGACACGGGCCAGATGATCATAGAGCCGGGTCATATTGGCGGCCATCAGCGCTGAAAATCGTGCCGCATCCTCGGCATGCTGGGCCTGCAGCATTTGAAAATCCGTGCTGGGCGGGGGTAACGGCGCGGGCAATGTGGGGGATGTCTGGCGCATGGGTCTCTCCTTGAAACAAGCTGGGGGAATGCGCCTTGCGGGGTGGTCTTTCCTTTCCCCCGCAAAGCGCATTTCTTCCGTGCCCACCTCTTCCTCTTCACGCAGCGATCTGCAGGGCGCGGGCGGCAAATCCGCGCCAGAGCGGATCGACCAGACGCGCATCCAGCAGATCGGCACGCTGGCGCAGCCGCTGTGCCAGATCAGGTTCGCGCCAGTCCTGCGCCCGGCCCGCCTGCGCGCGCAGCTGGCTTGCCTCATTCACGACGGAGCGCGCCTCGGCGGCGCTGGTCACCGGGTGGCACCAGGCCACTGCACAGTCACTGGCCGCACCCGCGAGCACGAGGCGATCATCGCGGTCCAGAATCGCCATCATCTGCGAGGCTGCATCGGGGGCAATGCCTTCGGCATGATCGATTGCGCCCTGCATGGCCTCGGCCAGCGTGGCGAAGCGAGCGAGAACCATCGGTGCGGCAAGGCCCGACATCTGCGCAGCAGGCAAGGGGTTCGGAGCTGTCAGGGCGAAGGGATGGTTGGGATCAACGGTGATGTCCGGAAACTGCGGCGTGTGGCCGTTTGGACGGATGGTCGAATGGATCGGCAGGGGAAAGTCGAACATGGCTCAGATCTCCGACGGCGCAGAAAGCCTCTCTCCCCGCCTCATCCGTCAAAGACCAAACCGCCGCCCTCTTCCTCGAAGGGGCGGCGGTTGTAGAGGTTTACGGCGGCACTTGGGACGGAACAAACCGTCAGCGGGGTTTCACGCGCACATAATCCCGGTTTGAGGCCCCTCGTCGTATGAGATGGTTCGGGCTCGAATTTGCGCAGGTCGCAGGTCGCTACCAAAAAACGTCACTACATTACTGCCGCATCATCGCATTGCGTACTGCTCTCATGCCGTGATTGACCATTTCAGTCACTTCCGCGGCATGGGTCTGCAGCGCTGATACCGTCATGGGGTCTGAGGATGTCTGGGTAACACTGATGCCCGTCGGTGTAGGTTCAAGGACTGTTTCTATCAGCTCTCGATTGGCGAAAATCACATCAAGCGTTGGGCTCTGGATTCTTACCTGTGGGTCAAGGCCTTCCTGAACACGCGCGTTCATACCAACCACATGACTGACGATGACAGCTGCGAGGTCAGGATTGTCGGACTCGGTCACGGTACGGATTCCATTGGGAAGATTGGTCACGGTCCGTTTGATTTGACGATGATTCATGAACAGGTCACGCAGCTCAGTTACCTCTGCATGGGTTGTATCCACGCCTTGCAACATAGCCATCATCCCATGGCCACCTCTCATACCGTGGCCTGCTCCGTGGCTCGAACCCATTCCCTGCTGGGCTACACCAGCCGAGCCAAGCGCGGACAAAAGCACTGCAATGCCAGCCGCTGGCAAAAGCTTGGAATAGAAACTCATGTTTTTTCCTTCAGATGTTATGACGTTCTGGGCCGGCCAATGGCCACGCACTCCACGACCTGTTCAACGACACTCATGCAGATTTCCGTCGCGAATTTCCAAGAAAATCAGTTTTTTGAGAAATTTCGGTGTCTGTGGCTGACTGAGCCTCGCCTCTAGAGTTGAGGCCACCATCCTGCAATATCCGACCGCCCACTGTGGGGCTCGCCGCGACATTTTCAGTGGGGCGCCCGCGAGGCGCCCCACCCTGCATCAGCCGACCCGGTCGAGGAGTTTCTTTGCACGCCCTTCCATGTCGAGGCGCGCATCCTGCTGCGTCTTGTCGCGCGCAAGCCGCGTGATGCCCTGCACAAAATCGAAAACGGTCTCGGGCGGGCGATTTTCCTCTATCAGCACCTTCTCGATGATCTTGCCGGATTCCGCTTTCGAGAATCCACGCTTGCGCAGGAAATCCGCACGGTCCTCATCGGTCCGCGCCACGATCTGCTGCCGCGCGGCCTTGATGCCGTTCACGAAGCCCTGCGGCGAGGAATTGGCA
>PWWF01000302.1 GCA_003561595.1 Paracoccaceae bacterium
CGGGGTTCCCACCCACCCGCCCCCACCCCGCCGCGCGGGCGCTTGCCATGACGG
Source organism: Paracoccaceae bacterium (assembly GCA_003561595.1). GTDB lineage: Bacteria > Pseudomonadota > Alphaproteobacteria > Rhodobacterales > Rhodobacteraceae > Roseinatronobacter. Next base: position 55 of record PWWF01000302.1, read on the forward strand.
GCGGGGCGCTGTAGAATTTGATCAAATTATGCGAGAGTTCCGACATGAAGATTGGCATCCTGCAAACCGGACAGGCGCCAGAGCCATTGCGCGCAACCCCCGGTGACTACCCCGCCCTGTTCGCGCGTCTGCTGGCCGGGCAGGGGTTCACCTTCCGCTCATGGCTGGTCGAGGCGATGGAATTTCCCGGCTCGATCCTGGATGCGGATGGCTGGCTGATCACCGGATCGCGCCATGGCGCTTATGAGGATCACCCCTTCATCCCCCCGCTGGAGCAGTTCGTGCGCGATGCACTGGCCGCGCATCTGCCGGTTGTCGGCATCTGTTTCGGCCATCAGATCATGGCGCAGGCGCTGGGCGGGCGGGTCGAGAAATTCGCGGGCGGCTGGGCCGTGGGCGCGCAGGAGTATGATTTCGGCGGGCGGAGCCTGGTGCTGAATGCCTGGCATCAGGATCAGGTCATCACCCCGCCCGACGGCGCGCAGACACTGGCACGCAACGATTTTTGCGCCCATGCCGCGCTATCCTTCGGGCCCTATGGCTTCTCGGTGCAGGCGCATCCCGAGTTCGGGGATGATTTCATCGCCGGGCTGATCGATACGCGCGGACGCGGGCTGGTGCCCGCGCCCCTGCTGGACGAGGCCGAGTCGCGTCTGGGCAAGGCGCGCGATGCGGATGTGGTGGCGCGGATGATCGGCGCCCATTTCAAACAGGCCGCAGAGGCCGGAACGGAGCCGTCATGAGCAACTGGCGATCGCAAATCCCCGAAGCGGCGCAGGAATTTCTGACCGGCCGCAGGCTGGACGAGATCGAGTGCATCATCGCCGATATGGCCGGGGTCGCGCGCGGCAAGGCCATGCCGGCCTTCAAGTTCGATGACTCCTCGAAATACTATCTGCCGACCTCGATCTTTCTGCAGACGATCACGGGCGGTTGGGCCGAGTTTCGGGACGGGGCCGATCTGGAACCTGACATGATCATGCGCCCCGATTTCTCGACCGCGACCGCCGCGCCCTGGACAGCGGACTGGACGTTGCAGATCATCCATGATGCCGAGGACGCGAGCGGCGCCCCCATCCCCACGGCCCCGCGCAATGTGCTGCGACGGGTGCTCGATCTGTACCGCGCCGAAGGCTGGACGCCCGTGATCGCGCCCGAAATGGAATTCTATTTCGTCGCCCGCAATACCGATCCCAACAATCCGATCATACCGCCCATGGGCCGCACCGGGCGGCGGGCGGCCGCGCGACAGGCCTATTCGATGTCTGCGGTTGATGAATATGGCAAGGTGATTGACGATATCTATGATTTCGCCGAAGCCATGGGGCTGGAGATTGACGGCATCCTGCAGGAAGGCGGCGCCGGTCAGGTCGAGATCAATCTGGCCCATGGCGACCCTTTGGCCCTGGCTGATGAGGTGTTCTATTTCAAGCGCATGATCCGCGAAGCCGCGCTGCGCCACGATATGTTCGCGACCTTCATGGCCAAACCCATCGAGGGGGAGCCGGGCAGCGCCATGCATATCCACCATTCGGTGATCGACACGGCTACGGGCGAGAACATCTTTTCCACGGCAGATGGGCAGGGCACCGATGCCTTCATGCATTTCATCGGCGGGTTGCAGCGCCATCTGCCTGCGGCGGTCGCCCTGATCGCGCCCTATGTGAACAGCTACCGCCGCTATGTCCCGGACTTTGCCGCGCCCATCAATCTGGAATGGGGCCATGACAACCGCACCACGGGGCTGCGCGTGCCGATCTCCTCGCCCGCGTCGCGCCGGGTCGAGAACCGGCTGGCGGGGATGGATTGCAACCCCTATCTGGGCATCGCGGCTTCGCTGGCCTGCGGGTATCTGGGGCTGAAGGAAGGGATCGGCCCGCGCGAGGAATGCCGCACCAATGCCTATATGGACGATGACGACCTGCCCAAGACGCTGGGCGCGGCGCTGGATGTCTTTGACGAGGCCAGCGCGCTGCATGGCGTTCTGGGCGAAGAGTTCAGCAAGATCTACGCCGCTGTCAAACGCGACGAGTATACCGAGTTCCTGCAGGTCATCAGCCCCTGGGAACGCGAGCATCTGTTGCTGAACGTATGAACCTGCTTTTCGCCAATGACCAGGCGGGCGAATACCCGTCCAGCTATTATGCCGCGACCGCAACCCCGCTGGCGCCGTTTGCCGCGCTGCAAGGCGCGCATCGGGCGGATGTGTGCATCGTGGGGGCGGGCTATACCGGGCTGTCGGCAGCGCTGCATCTGGCACAACGCGGCTTCCGCGTGATCGTGCTGGAGGCGCATCGCGTGGGCTTCGGGGCGTCGGGGCGCAATGGCGGGCAGGTCGGGCCCGGTCAGCGGATCGGGCAGGACGAGATCGAGAAGATGGCAGGGCGCGATGTGGCGCGCAAGCTGTGGGATCTGGGGCTGGACGCGCGTGATCTGGTCCAGGCGCTCTGTGCGGAGCACCAGATCGATGCGGGCTATAAACCGGGCGTGCTGCATGCCGACTGGCACGCAGGCGATGTGCC
>PWWF01000293.1 GCA_003561595.1 Paracoccaceae bacterium
TCCGCCCCGTCGATATAGGGTCCGTTCGCAAAGGCGTCGTCCCAGTCAATCCCGCTACCCATCAGCCTCATGCCCCCCTGATATGCTGCTCAAACACCGCTTTCGCACGCCCCCAGACCCCAGAGTCGAGATCGCCCAGCGCCAGCAGATGCGGCAGCAATTGCGCCGCGAAATCCTCCGAGGACTCCACCGGCAGCAGCGAGGGCAGATTGTCGATCGCCATGACATCCAGCACGGGCTGACCCGCGACGCGCAGGACAGGCCGCGCCCAATCCGTCACCCGGTCATAGACTCGCACAGGCGAGAAATCGGATGTCGGATCGCAGGCGATATCCCCGATCACGCGCAGGGCGCGCGGGTCACTGGCAGCCGTTTCCGGCACAAAGACCGGCGCACCCGGGTGCGCCAGAATGCAGTTCAGGAACACATCATGCGACAGCACTTCGGGGAACGGGCCGCCATGCGCCGTTTCGGCCTGATCCCAGGCCGTAACCTCCAGCCCCAGCGCGCGGCACAGATCGCCAGCGCCCGTGCCCACGCGCCCCAGCGCGCCGATCACCAGCACGCGCGGCGGTGCCAGCCCGTCAAGCGCGCGCGCGACGGCGGCCTGCATCTCGGCCTGATCCGCGAAACGCGCAAGCGGGGCGCAGACCCCGCCGCGTGCCTGCGCGCCATAGGCCAGCAGCGACACTGCCGCCCCGGCATAGCCCGCCCAGTAGCCGAATGCCGCGACCCGTCGCCCGGCTTCGTCGGTCAGATATTCCAGATCATACAGCACCCCGCCCCCGGCCCGGAACCGCGTCAGCAGCGCCGCACCCGCAGACTGGCCTTTGTAGGCATGCCCGAACATGATGTGCCGGTGGATCAGGGGCGTGCCGTCATCGGGCAGTTCCTTCAGTCCGAAGATGATCGCCTCGCACGGGGCATCGGGCCAGGCGCCACAGGGCGCAATCTCGGCGCCCGCTTCCAGATAGGGGCTCAGGGGCAGGGCGCGCTGCGGGCTTTCCTCGATCGTCACGCGCATCCCGGCACCGCGCAGGGCGCGGACCCCCTCGGGAATGATGCCCACACGCTCTTCCTGCGCCCGTTGCTCGGCGCGCACCCACAGATGCGTCATGTCAGGTTTCGCCGCGCAAAGACCGCATCCAGTATCCGGCCCAGCGCTTCAGCGTCTGCCGGGGCAAAGGCATCGGGCTGGTCGCTGTCGATATCCAGCACCGCGATCAACGTGCCCGCAGAATCGCGAACCGGCAGCACGATCTCCGACCGGGTCGAGCTGGAACAGGCGATATGGCCCTCGAAGGCCTCGACATCTGCGACAAGCTGAACCTCGCCCGTGCGCGCGCAGGCACCGCAGACGCCGCGCGCGAACGGGATGACCAGACAGCCATGCCCGCCCTGATATGGGCCGATCTTCAGCAGCCCCGGTGCCGTGACCCGGTAGAACCCTGTCCAGTCAAACCGCGCATCGGAATGATGCAATTCGCAGGCCAGTGTCGCCATCAGCGCGACAGTATCGTTTTCGCCCTCGGTCAGTGCATTGATGCGTGCCTCGAGCGCGTCGTAGTCCACCATGTCCCACCCTCTCTTTGGTGCCGGAGCGCGCAGTCGCGACGCGGCCGCGTCCCCCCTCGATGGGGGGCAAGGCCGCACACTGTTCCGTCTTGGCCCGACGTCCCAGCTGCGCGCAACCAATCGGTAACATTTTCCCGATACTCTCAGCAAATCTGGGCACAGGAAAGGACAGTTTCATGCAGATCACGCTCGGTCGTGCGGAACAGGCGCTGGTCATCGCCGTGCTGGAGGAACGGCTGGATGCCGCTGTCGCGCTGACCTTCAAGGACATGGTGCGCGACGCGATCGCAGAACCCGGCACTCCGGTCATCCTTGATCTGGCGCAGGTCCGTTTCATCGACAGTTCTGGCCTGGGTGCGGTGGTCGGCGTGATGAAGCTGCTCGGCCCGGATCGTCCGCTCGAAATCGCGGCCTTGTCGGAAAGTGTGCGCAAGCTGTTTCGGCTGACCCGAATGGATACGGTCTTTCGCATTCATGATCACGCCCCGAAGACCGAGGCAATTCGCGCAGCGGAATAGCACGCCACGATGCGTGACGATGCGCTGCATATGGCAAGATGGCTCGACCCAAGGGGGCAAGGATGGCGGAAGACAGGCAGATCATGCTGATCGAATGCGCCGGAACCTTGCAGGCTATTCGCAAGGCCCTGCAGGATCTGGACGCAACTCTTTCAGGCGACGCGCTGCCCGAAGGCGCCGTCCAGGATCTCGGTCTGGTCCTGACCGAGGCGATGACCAATATTGTCCGCCATGGCTATCCGGATGGCACGGGCACGATTTCGCTAAGCCTGTCGCTCACTCCCCATGCGATCGATTGCAAGATCATCGATGATGGCGCGGCTTTCGAGCCTGCGCATCTGGGCCATGCGCCCCCCAGCCCGATGGACCTGCCCGAAGGCGGGTTCGGGTGGTTCATCATCCGCCAGCTTGCCAGCCAGGTCTGCTACCGGCGCGAGGGCGGCAGCAATGTGTTACGGTTTTCGATGCCGCTGCGCGAA
>PWWF01000140.1 GCA_003561595.1 Paracoccaceae bacterium
GGGGAGTGCTGGGCGCGGTGGTCGGGATAGGCGATGCGCTGGCCTGCGGGCGCTTTTTCGATGCGCACGCGCAGGTCATACCACGCGGCCTGGCCTGTCACGGGGTCGGAATTGGCCCAGCGCAGGCCGTCGCCTTTGGATGGCAGCAGCTCGTGGATAAGATGGTTGAGCAGCGCGCCTTGCGTGGCCTCGGGGGCGTTTTCGTCGAGCGCCCAGGCGCCGCGGCGTTTGGCGATGGCGTTCCATGTCCAGACGGTCTGCGGGTTGAGCGCGTCCATGCGCGCGACAGGCAGCGTGATCCGGCCATGGAGTGAGGTGAGCACGGCCCAGTCGCCCTGCGCAAAGCCGTGTTCGATCCAGATATCGCCCGAGACATAGAGCGGCGCGTGCCCGTGGATCTGGCGCAGCCAGGCGTTCTGGCTGCCCCAGCTATGGTAATGCGCCATCGGGCGTTGGGTCAGCGCGTGGAGGGGGAAGTCCCCGGCCTGCTGTTCGGAAAAGGGCGGATACCAGACCGGCAGGGGGTCCATGCTTTCGATCAGGCGCGCGCGCAGGTGATCGGGGGGCTGGCGGGTGCCGTGGCCTTCGGCGGCAAGCTGGAACTTGCGCATGGGTTCGGAATAGAGGTTGAACAGATAGGGCTGCGGCGCGTCATACAGGCCGCGCGACACGGCCCAGTCCTGATATGCGGCATTCCAGGGTTTGAAGAATTGCGCGTCATTCGGGATAGGATCGATCCAGAAGCCGCCATTTTCGATATAGCGGTCGATCTGGTCGGGATTGGGGGCGCCGCGCCCCTGCCCGGTGCCATCCGGGCAGCGCCATCCGGCCAGCGGGCCGATGCCGGGGCGGCGTTCGTGATGGGTGATGTAATCGGCATAGTCGCGGTATTTGGGGCTGCCATCGGGCGTGACCATGCCGGGCAGGCCCAGCCGCGCGCCCAGATCCAGCAGCACCGACTGGAAGGGGCGCACATCACGGTCGGGCGCGACCACGGGCCAGCGGATGGAATCGGCCAGCGCCTCGGCCTCGCATATGGGGCGGTCCAGCAGGCTGATGCAGTCATGGCGTTCGAGATAGGTGGTATCGGGCAGGACCAGATCGGCAAAGGCCACCATTTCCGAGCTGTAGGCGTCCGAACAGATGATACGCGGGATGCGGTAGCTGCCATCCTCCTCCGTGTCGGTCAGCATCTCCATGACCTGCGACGTGTTCATGGAGGAATTCCACGCCATGTTCGCCATATAGAGAAACAGCGTGTCGATGGGGTAGGGGTCGCCCGCATGCGCGTTCGAGATGACCATATGCATCATGCCATGGGCCGAGAGCGGCGCGTCCCAGGAAAATGCCTTGTCGATGCGTTTGGGGGTGCCGTCCTCATGGATCAGCAGATGTTCCGGCCCCAGCGGATAGCCCAGATGCGGGCCATCGAGCGGCTGGCCGGGGGCGTGGCCCGCATGGGGGCGGGGGTGCCCCTCGGGCGGTTTGGGATAGGGCGGTTTGAAGCGAAAGCCGCCGGGCGTCTCAATGCTGCCGATCAGGATTTGCAGCATATGCAGCGCGCGGGCGGTCTGAAACCCGTTGGAATGGGCCGAGATGCCGCGCATGGCGTGCATGGCGACGGGGCGGCCGATCATCTTGTCGTGGTGCTGGCCGCGGAAATCGGTCCAGGGCTGGTCGAGGGTGATTTCCTCTTCAAAGGCGACGCGCGCGATTTCTGACGCGATGGCGCGGATCTGGTCGGGGGTGATGCCGCAGCGGGGGGCCACGGCCTCCGGGGCATAGTCCTCATCCAGATAGCGGTCGGCCAGATGGCGGAACACGGGCAGATGGGGGACCCCGCCGCGTTCGACCCCACTTGCGAGATCGGGTGAAATGCCCGGCGTGTCCCATGCGACGGCCTGCCCGGTCTTGCGGTCGCGGACCAGTGGCTTGCCGTCGTCGTCGCGCAGGAACAGCCCCTTTTCGGGGCCCTCGGTCGCGTTCACCAGATAGGGGGCGTTGGTGTAGCGGATCAGATAGCCCAGATCGATCTTGCCTGCCTTGAGCAGTTCATGCACCAGCGACAGGATGAACAGCCCGTCCGTGCCCGGGGTGATGCCCACCCAGTCATCGGCGATGGCGTTGTATCCCGACCGGATCGGGTTGATGCCGATGACGCGGGCGCCGCGCGCCTTCAGTTTGCCCAGACCCATCTTGATGGGGTTGCTGTCATGATCCTCGGCAACGCCAAACAGCAGGAACAGCCTGGTGCGGTCCCAGTCGGGCTGCCCGAACTCCCAGAACGATCCGCCCATGGTGTAGATGCCCGCCGCCGCCATGTTGACCGAACAAAAGCCCCCATGCGCCGCCCAGTTGGGGGTGCCGTAGGCCTGCGCCCACCAGCCGGTGAAACTCTGGGACTGGTCGCGCCCGGTGAAGAAGGCGAGCTTTTCCGGCGCGCTCTCGCGCAGGGGGCGCAGCCAGTCGGTGGCGATGGAGAGCGCCTCGTCCCACGAGATTTCTTCGAACTCGCCCGATCCGCGCGGGCCTGTGCGTTTGAGAGGTGCGCGCAGCCGGGCGGGCGAGAGGTGCTGCATGATCCCCGCGCTGCCCTTGGCACAGAGCACGCCACGATTGACCGGGTGATCGCGATTGCCGTCGATATAGGCGACCTTGCCATCCTTGAGATGCACATTGATCCCGCAACGGCAGGCGCACATGTAGCAGGTTGTCTGGCGGATCTCGTCGCCAACCCTGGGGGACAGGTCCAGCGCTGGCTGTTTGTTCATGGCCCGCGATCCTCCCGATCTTGTTCCAACATCCGGCCCTGGGGCAGAACGGTTTCCCCAATGAGTGCAGAAACGTGAATGGATTGTCCAGAAATAATCGACGCTTGCCCTCAGCGGCGCCATCTGTGCCAGGCCAGGTGGGCCAGCAGCGCGACCGCCCAGCCCAGTCCGGTGGCGACCCCCAGCGGCACTGTTACCAGCATGAACCAGCCCATGACTGCCATGCCATAGAGCAACCCGCCCCAATCGCTACCGAGGATCACGCAAGGGTGCACATTGCCTTCATCCAGCCGGCACCCGGCAAGCGAGGCCACGCCCCCCGACATCGCGACGGACAGCACAGGCAGCAGCGCCACCAGCGCGATCACGGCCAACGCCCAGAGATAGCTGCGCCATGGAAAAGGGGCGGGGCTGTGCATCATCGCGACCTGCGCCAGATCAGATGGACCACCAGCACAAACACCCAGATACCGAGCCCGATGGTTCCGAACAGGATACCCAGCGGCGCAAGCCATGACAGCATGCCGATCGCATAAAGTGTGCTGCGCATGTTGTAACCCAGCAGAACGCAGTCCTCGGTCATGCCGACATGCAGATCGCATCCGGCCAAGGCGGCCCCGGTTTCAGCCATGATCCCGGCCAGAAAGGGTGACAGGGCCAGCACCAGAATGCCGGTCAGCGTGGCCAGATACGGGGCCTTGGGAAAGGGCCGTGTCATGCGATGCGCCGAAAGACCGACTCATCCGTGCGGTTGTCGAAAAACGGGACCGAATCGGCCCAGGGTTCGCCGCGCAGAAGGGCCTCGGCCTCGGCCAGCACGACCTCGGTGATGAAGGGCAGGTTCAGGCGGCGGGCCTCGGCCATCGGGACCCAGTGCAGATGGCTGAGCTCCTCGCATGCGGCAGAGAAATCGTCGGCATCGCCTGCCACGGCGCCGATCTCGGCCAGAAAGAAGCGCGCATCGAACCGGCGGGTGCGGCCCGGTGGGGTGATGGCGCGAAAGATGTAGCGCAGCGCAGTCGCATCGGGGCGCAGGCCGCGCGCGGCAAAGCCCTGCCAGTCCTGCGGCGGGCTGTCCCATGCGCCGGGGCGGCCCAGGGCAAGGCCGGTTTCTTCCCACAGCTCGCGGATGGCAGCGGCGGCCAGGGCCATGGGCGCGGGATGATCCAGCGCCAGCCGCGCCTGACAGGTGGGATTGAGCGCGCCCGCAAGTGGCACCTGCGCATCGCCCGCATCAACCGCGCCGCCGGGAAAGACATATTTGTCGGGCATGAAGGCCGCGCCCGATCCGCGCTGGCCCATCAGGACCGCAGGCGCAGTGCCGGTATTGCGCACCAGCAGGATGGTCGCGGCGTCACGGATCGCTGTTCTGTCGGGCCCCTGCGTCATAACGCTCTCCGAAGCCGTGCATGCGGCGTGACCATTGGATGGCGACGATCATGCCCTTGAATCGCGGCAGAAGGAACAGCGAAAGCGCCACCAGCAGCGCCGAGAAGATCGTGAACAACAGCGCGGGATGCATATCCCATGCGAACATGGCCGAGACCATCAGCGGCGTGACAACCTTGAGCGTGACCAGCATGGTCAGATAGGCCGGGCCGTCATCGGCGCGCTGATGGCTCAGATCCTCGCCGCAGCCGGGGCAGGTGTCGCGCACCTTCAGAAACTTTTCCAGCATGGGCGCCTGCCCGCAGGCGGGGCATTTGCAGCGCAGGCCACGCAGGACCGCAGGCTGCAGGGGCCGGTCGTCGGTATATGGCGCGTCTATGCTGGACATGGGGCACTCCTGCTGAACAAGCGCGAAGAATACATCATTTCGCATCCGGCACCACCCGTGCGCCGGGGCCGCGTCAGCATGTCGCAAGAATTTGCGCGGGGCCGCGACGGAATTCGGCGTGCGGCACGTTTGAGCGGCACATGACACAAGGAGCAGACGCATGAAACAGCTGACAGCCGTAATGGGCGTGATCATTCTGGGGCTGGCACCGGGGCTGGCCGAGGCGCGAACGGGCGGGGCGATGCCCTCTTTCGACACACTCGACAGCGATGACAGCGGCAGCGTGACATTCGAGGATTTCGAGGCCGCGCTGGATGCGCGCCCGCGCGCAATGCAGGACCGCATGATCGAGCGGCTGATGGAACATGCCGATGATGATGGTCTGCTGGACGAGGATGCGCTGCGCGGCGCGTTCCAGGCGATGCAGGCCGACCGCGCCGGGGCGATTCCGGCACAGCGGCGCGAGCGGATGCGCGCGGGGATGTTCGAGCGGATCGATGCCAATGACGATGGCGTGATCGATGCCGACGAATATGCCGCCTTCATGGAGCGCGGGGCAGAGCGGATGCAACGGCGCGGCCCGCGCGGGCAGCGTGGCCATGGCGGCGGCGACTGATCCGTTCTATCACCATCAGGTGACGGTCCTGCCATGGGGGTGGGGCCGTCCGGAACAGGATTGCGATGGGGCGCCCGGTGCCGGACTCTGCCGAAATGGCGCAATCGGACCTGCTGGCCCGCTTTGCCCGCGGGGATATGCAGGCGGCCGAGGAACTGACCGACATGATCGCGCCGCGGTTGCTGCGCTATGCCGCGCGCATGCTGGGCGACCCGGTCGAGGCCGAGGATATCGTTCAGGAAACCATGCTGCGCCTGTGGCGTCTGGCCCCGGACTGGCAGCGCGGACAGGCGCAGCCGCTGACATGGGCGTTCCGGGTCAGCAGCAATCTGTGCACCGACCGGCTGCGCAGGCGCCGGGGCGGGGTGCCCGAACTGCCCGAGATTGTCGATACCGCGCCCGGCGTGGATGCGGCACTGATGCAGCGCGCCCGCGCCGATGCGCTGGAACACGCCCTGATGGCGCTGCCAGAGCGGCAGCGGCAGGCCGTTGTGCTGCGGCATCTGGAGGGGCTGTCAAACCCCGAGATTGCAGAGATCATGATGGTAGGGGTAGAGGCCGTGGAAAGCCTGACTGCGCGGGGCAAGCGCCAGCTTGCAGGTTTGCTGCGCGGGCAGCGCGAAGAACTGGGATATGATGATGCGTAAGACCGAGCAGACAGAACCCGACCGCAGCCTTGCCGCCGCGCGGGACCATGCGCCGCAGATGCGCGATGCGTTGCGCCAGCGTATCCTTGCAGATGCCCGCGCCGCGCTGCCCGCGCCCGCCGCTGCGCGTCCCGCATTGGGGCGGCGGTGGCGGCTGGAATGGCGCTGGGCGGCACCGGGGTTGGCCGGGGCCGCCTGCGCCACGCTGGCGGGGTTCTGGATCGGCGCGGCAGTCCCGCTCGCGCCCGATGCGCCCCTTTGGGCGCTTGCGGCGCTGGATTATCTGGATGGCGTGGCGCTGCCCCTGATGGGCATGGTCGATCCGCTTGTGATGGAGTTCTGAGCGATGAGCGAGACAGCAAGACGCCGCCGGTTTCCCTGGCTCAAGGTCGCGCTGGCCCTGTCGCTGGTCGTGAATCTGGTCTTTGTGGGCATCTTCGCGGGGGTGTTTCACCGCGCGGGGCAGGGCGGGTCGGTGTTGCGCGCGGCCTTCTCAGCGCTGCCTGCCGAGGATCGGCGCCAGTTGCGGCGCGAAACCGGTGCGATCTGGCGCGAGGCCCGCGGCGCGCGTGAAACCCCGCGCGCGCCCACGCTGATGATCGACGCGCTGCGCGCGGAAGAGTTCGAGCAGGACGCCTTTGCCGAGGCGCTGCATGCCGCGCAGCGCCGGTTGCTGCATCTGAGCGACGAGATGCACGCGCAACTGATCGCCCATGTCGCCAGCATGTCACCGGCAGACCGCGCGCGCTATGCCGATGCGCTGGAGGAACAGATGCAGGCGCGCCGCTGGCGCAGGCATTGAGTGGGGCAACCTCGCCGATAACCCGAGGGCCGATTGCGCTATGGATGTTTGGTCTATGGCCGCACAGGTCCCCGAGATAGCTGGCGGCCCTTGCAGTGAACGCCCTGCATCCGGGATCGCGCAGGTCTGAGGACGCACACCCACCTGGTTGATCGCCCACATCGCACAACAGTATGTGCGCGCCATGCCGTGCGGGTGCTTGCGCCATCCCCCGCCGCGCGGCACGGGCCGCAACCCGCATAAACACGCGTATGTCATGCCTTGCCGGGGCGGCGTCAGGCGGATTCGCGCGGCACGATGGTCAGGCGTGGACCTGCAGAGCCCTCGACGCGGTTGCGCCCGGCCTGCTTGGCGCTCAAGAGCGCCAGATCGGCGCGGTCGATGATGTCGCGCACCCCGTCCGCCGACGCGCCCGGCCCGGCGCCGTCAGACGTGGCCAGCCCGATCGAGGCAGTCTGCCGCAACAGGCGTTGTCCGTCCTGCAGCGGATAGACGCCCTGCGCGATCCGGGTGCGCACCAACTCGGCGATGCGCGTGGCCTCGGCCGGGGTGGTGCGCGGCAGGATGATCAGAAACTCCTCGCCGCCATAGCGGGCCAGAATGTCCTCGGGGCGCAACACGCTTTGCATGCGGCGGGTGGCTTCGATCAGCACCTCATCGCCTGCCAGATGGCCCAGATCGTCATTGACCCGCTTGAAATGGTCCAGGTCCAGCAGCAGGACCGCGAAAGGGTCCGCCATGCCACGCGCGCGCCCCTCAACCAGGTCGGTCAGCCGGGCAAGGGCATGCCGACGGTTGAACAGCCCGGTCAGCGGGTCGCGCGACGCATAGCCGAGTTGCTGCCCCACGGCGCGGCGCATCGCCTCTGTCCGGGCTTTCGCCTCGGCGATGCGGTCCAGGCGGACAGCAAGTTCTTCGGGATCGAGCGGCAGATGCAGCACATCGCTTGCCCCCAGATCCAGCGCCATCGCGCTGAGCGCTTCCGAGCCCGACGGCAGCAGCGCCACGACAGGCACCCGCCGGATCGCGGCGCGCGAACCCAGATCAGAGATCATGTCCAGCCCCTGCCGCAGCACCAGTTCGGGCGCCAGCAGAAATATATCGGGCAGCATGTCGGACCCCGACAGGCTCAGAACATCGGACAGCGCCATGGTGCGGTCATGCAGCGGGCGGTCCATGTCCTGCAATGCCGGGCTGGTGCCGTCATCGGCGGGATCGCAGATCAGCGTCACGCGGGGCTTGACGGTGAAACTGCCCGCATCCTCTGCCATGCCCTGACACAGGGCCGTGCTGGCCTGCTCGCGCAATTCCTTCTGATCGGCCGTGCGGCGCAGCAGCGCGCGGACCCGCGACATCAGCAGCGTTTCATTGACGGGTTTGATCAGCACCTCATCCACACCGGCGCGCAAAGCGCCCAGCCGGGTTTCGCGCGCCGTGTCTGCCGTGATCAGGATGACAGGGATGTCGCGCGTCTGCGGGTCCTTTCGCAACTGGATGCAGACTTCGACCCCGGTCATGTCGGGCAAGCCGTTATCCAGCAGGATCAGGTCGGGCAGATGCGCGCGCGCCAGGTCCAGCGCGGTCCGTGCATCGGGCGCGAGCAGTGAATTGAAACTGGCGCCCTGCAGTTTTGCCCGCAGCACCATGCGGCTGAGCGACAGGTCATCGACGACGAGGATTTCTCCGGCCATAATCGTACTTTCAACAAGGGTGAACCGAGTATGAACACGCTACGCCCAAGTGGTTAACAAAATCTTTAACTTTTCGGGAGGCCGGGAATGCGGCGGGAACTTGCCGACGGGATCGCAACACAGGCTCTGGGCTGGCTGTGCGCGCAGGACGAATTGCTGCCGGTCTTTCTGGCGGCCAGCGGGGCCGGGGTGGATGACCTGCGCGCCGCCCTTGGTGCACAGGATGGCCCGGATGAAAGCGTGCTGATGGCCGCGATGGATTTCATCCTGATGCGGGATGCGACCGTGCTGGATTGCGCCCACGCGCTGGACCAGCCCCCCGAGACCCTTGCCCTTGCGCAGGCGGTGCTGGCCGGGCAGGGCGGGCGGCACTGGACCTGAGCGCGCAGCGCCCCTTGACTTCCCGCGCCCCAGCTTGTGTATCGCGCACAGCCTGAAACCAGCCAGAGGGGCCATCATGCACGCCTATCGCACCCATACCTGCGCCGATCTGCGCGCCTCGGATGTCGGTCAGACCGTGCGCCTGTCCGGTTGGGTGCATCGCATCCGCGACCATGGCGGGGTTCTGTTCATTGACCTGCGCGACCATTTCGGGATCACGCAGGTTCTGGCCGACAGCGACTCGGCGGCCTTTGCCGAGATCGAAAAGCTGCGCGCAGAGTTCTGCATCTGCATCGAGGGCAGCGTAAAGGCGCGCGACGCATCGCTGATCAACCCGCGCCTGCCCACCGGCGAGATCGAGGTCTATGCCCGCAAGATGGATGTGCTGGGCGCGGCAGATGATCTGCCCCTGCCGGTCTTTGGCGAACCCGACTACCCCGAGGAAACGCGCCTGTCCTACCGGTTCCTCGATCTGCGGCGCGAGACGATGCAGCGCAACATGGTGCTGCGGTCGGATGTTGTGGCCGGGCTGCGCCAGCGCATGTGGCAGACCGGGTTCCGCGAGTTTCAGACGCCGATCATCACGGCCTCATCCCCCGAGGGGGCGCGCGATTTTCTGGTGCCCTCGCGCCTGCATCCGGGCAAGTTTTATGCCCTGCCGCAGGCGCCGCAGCAATTCAAGCAGCTGATCATGGTCTCGGGCTTTGACAAGTATTTCCAGATCGCGCCCTGTTTCCGCGACGAGGACCCGCGCGCCGACCGCTCGCCCACGGATTTCTACCAGCTTGATGTGGAAATGAGCTTTGTCGAGCAGCAGGATGTGTTCGACGCCGTGGCCCCCGTGATCGCGGGCGTGTTCGAGGAGTTCGGCGGCGGGCGCAAGGTTGATGCGCCCGAAAGCTGGCCGCAGATCCCCTATGCCGAGGCGCTGCAGAAATACGGCACCGACAAGCCGGACCTGCGCAACCCGATCGAGATGCAGGTGGTGTCCGAGCATTTCCGCGGCTCTGGCTTTGCGATCTTTGCGAAGCTGCTGGAGAATGCGGGGACGGAAATCCGCGCGATCCCTGCGCCGGGGGGTGGCAGCCGCAAGTTCTGCGACCGGATGAACAGCTTTGCGCAGGCGCAGGGGCTGCCGGGGATGGGGTATATTTTCTGGCGCGCCGGATCCGACGGGCTGGAAGCCGCCGGACCGCTGGCCAAGAATATCGGCCCCGAGCGCACGGAAGCGATCCGCCAGCAACTCGGCCTTGGCGAGGGTGACGCGGCCTTCTTCCTTGGTGGCAAGCCCGCGCAGTTCGAGGGCGTCGCCGCCAAGGCGCGCGA
>PWWF01000189.1 GCA_003561595.1 Paracoccaceae bacterium
AAACGCTACGCGCAGGTCCTGCGCCCGGCCCCGCTTCCGGATGGGCTGCCCGATATGCCGGATGGCGCGCATTGGGTCATCACCGGGGGCTTTGGCGGCATCGGCCTGACCCTGGCCGAGGCGCTGATCACCCACGCCCACGCAAGGATCACGCTGATCGCGCGCAGCCCCCTGCCCCCGCGCGCGGGGTGGTCAGACTGGACTGCCAGCCACGGCCCCGCCGACCCGACCACCCGCCGCATTCTGGCCATCGAACGGCTGGAGGGGTTGGGCGGGCATGTCCATGTCGCCACCGCCGATGTCTGCAATATTGATGAGATGCGCCACGCGCTCGATGCCGCGCGCACGGCCCATGGCACCCCCTACGGGCTGATCCACGCGGCAGGCGCGATCAATGACGCGCCTTTGCTGGCGAAATCCACCGGCGATGTCGAAGAGGTGCTGGCCCCCAAGCTGCACGGGCTGCAGGTGCTCGATGCGCTGCTGCCTGATGGCACGCTTGATGTGATGGTGCTGTTTGCCTCGACTTCAACGATCACGGCGCCCGTGGGGCAGATCGATTATGTGGCCGCGAATGAATACCTCAACGCCTATGCCCGCTCGCGGCAAGGGGGCAAGACGCGGGTGCTCGCGCTCAACTGGGGTATCTGGGCCGAAGCGGGCATGGCTGCCGATGCCATGGCCCAGCGCCTTGGCACGGCGCCGCAGGCCCCAAGCCTGCCCTGCGATCAGCCGCTTTATGACGAGACGGGGTTTGACGCGCAGGGCCACCGCCGCCTGACCGCGCGACTGCAAGCGACGCATTGGGTGGTGGATGAACACCGCACCAGGGACGGCACCGCCATCCTGCCCGGCACCGCCTATCTGGATCTGGCCGCGCAGGCCCTGCGCGCGCAGGGCGAGCATGGGCCCTTTACGCTGCGCGATCTCTATTTCTTCCGCGCCCTGTCCGTGCCGGATGGCGCCGCGCGGGACCTGCGCACCAGCCTGCGCCGCACGGATACGGGCTATGATTTCACGCTGCGCAGCGATGTGATGGCGGGCGGCAGCAAGGGGTTCGTGCTGAACGCACAGGCGCAGTTGGAGATGTCCGCACCACCAAACCCCCCGGCCCTTGACCTGACCGCCATCGCCGCGCGGCTGGGAGAGGCGCGCGAAGGCGCGGGGCTGCCCTCGCCACAAGAGGCGCATCTGGATTTCGGCCCACGTTGGCGCGTGCTGACCCGCATGGCGCTGGGGGATGGTGAGGGGCTGGCGCATCTGGCCCTGCCGCAGGACCACCGCGATGACCTGAAGGCTGGGCATATCCTGCACCCCGCGCTGATGGATCTGGCGACAGGCTGGGCCATGGAACTGATCACTGGCTATCAGGGCGCGCATCTGTGGGTGCCGCTGTCTTATGGCGCTGTAACCGTCTGGCGCGATCTGCCCGCCGATATTGTCAGCCATGCCCGCCTGCGCCCCGATGCCGAGCCCGGCTTCGCCAGTTTCGACCTGACCCTTGCCACACCCGAGGGCGAGGTCGTGGCCGAGATTTCGCGCTTTACCATCAAGCGGCTGGCCCATGGCAGTTTTGCCGATGCCCCGCCCATCCGCGCGTCGGAGATCGAGCGCGATGGCCCGGCACAGAACACCCCCCTCTCCCCGGCCGAGGAACGGCTGCGCGATATGCTCAGCTTAGGCATCACCCCGGCCGAGGGGGCCGAGGCGTTTCTGCGCGCCCTCTCAGGCACGCAGTCACCGCTGATCGTGTCCTCCATCCCGCCGCAGGCGCTGATCGCGCAGATCGAGGCCGAGAGCACGCGCGGCAGCACCGACACACGGTTCGAGCGCCCCGATCTGGGCACCGACTATGTCGCCCCGCGCAATGATATCGAACGCACGCTGACCGGGTTCTGGCAGGATCTGCTGGGGATCGACCAGATCGGGGTCGAGGATGATTTCTTCGACCTTGGCGGCCATTCGCTGATCGCCGTGCGGCTGTTCGCGCAGGTCAAGAAAGCCTATGGCGTGGATTTCCCCATCTCGGTGCTGTTTCAGGCCCCGACCATCGCCGCCTGCGCGGCCATGCTGGCCGAACATGTCGGCGAAAGCCCGGATGCGGACAGTTCAGTGACCGAGCTGCGCCCCCGCCGCCGCTTCACCCATCTGGTGCCCATGCATGAGGGCGAGGGCGGACCGAAAACCCCCTTCTTCCTTGTTGCGGGCATGTTCGGCAATGTGCTGAACCTGCGCCATCTGGCCATGCTGGTGGGCCGCGACCGCCCCTTCTACGGTCTGCAGGCGCGCGGGCTGTTCGGGGGTGAGGCCCCGCATGACCGGATCGAGGATGCCGCCGCCGATTACATCACCGAGATGCGGCAGGTGCAGCCGCACGGACCTTACGCGCTTGGCGGCTTCTCGGGCGGGGGGATCACGGCCTATGAGATCGCGCGTCAGTTGGAAGCAGCGGGTGAGCGGGTCGAGATCGTGGTGCTGCTGGACACGCCCCTGCCCGTGCGCCCCAGCCTGTCGCGCATGGACAAAGCCCTGATCAAACTGGCAGAGTTCCGGCGCAAGGGGCCGGG
>PWWF01000380.1 GCA_003561595.1 Paracoccaceae bacterium
CATACCAGCCCGAAATATGCACCGAGGGCACGCGGCGCAAGCTGTCATACCATCCCGCCGCATGGAGCGCGGGGATTTTCCAGTACTCATCAAAGCTGCCATGTTCCCACTGATCGAACAGAAACCCCTCATAATCTGGGACAGGGGTCAGGGGGGATTGCCCGCGCTGCCACGGCATACGCGCCATCCAGTCGCGGATATCCGTTCCCTCCAGCGCGGCGCCCGCGACCGGGTCCGCAGCGACCGCACGCGAGCGCAGCGCGTGGCGAAAGGCCCAGGTGACCTGCTTCAACTCCAGCGCGCCGCCATAGCGGATGCCGCCCTGATAGGCGTTGGAAAACCCGCCGCAATCGCAGATCATCGCGGCCAGCGCGGGCGGGTTCAGGCAGGCCGCCGCCATCTGGGTATGGGCGGAATAGGACATGCCCATCGTGCCCACCTGACCGTCGCACCAGTCCTGCGTGGCGATCCAGCCGATTGTGTCGAACCCGTCCTCGGCCTCGCCCCGGTATTTGGTGAACCGCCCCTCGGACCCGTAGCGACCACGGCAATCCTGAAACACGACCGCAAATCCCGCATCCGTGAAGAACCCGGCAAGCTCCTCGCGCCCGAAGACGTCCGGATGCGCAGCGGTGTATTCATTCACGCGGGCGGCGCGCTTGTCATAGGGGGTGCGTTCCAGGAGCGCGGGCCAGGGGCCCGCGCCATCGGGCATGAACACATCCGTCGCCAGCCGCACACCATCGCGCATCGGCACCATGACGTCACGCAAGACGCGATCCTGCGGTTTGCGGCGGGCAACGGACATGCGGCTCACTCGGCGCTGAGATTGGTGACCAGCGAGCGGCCATCCGGGCTGGGATTGAAGGTTATATCCCCGCGCACGGCCCAGTTATTCCCCTCCCAGTGGATCGGGATGAGGGCATGTTCCTCGGCGGCCACGCGCGCTGCTTCCTGCAGCGCGGCCTCACGCGCGTCATCCTCGAACGCCTCGAACGCTTCGGCCAGTGCCGAATCAAACGCCTCGGACGAATAGCGGAACCGGTTATTCGCACCCCAGCCGCGATCGGGGTCATAGGTGCCCAGCACATTGCGCAACGCGAGCGAGCTTTCGCCTGTGGTGATCCCGAAGGCCACCATGAAGGCCGAGAATTCGCGATCCGTCGCGCGTCCGAAATAGACATTGGTCGGCACGTTCTCGACCTCGATATCAAGCCCGATCTGCGACCACATCTGCCCCACGGCCAGCAGCACATCGACATCGTTGATGTAGCGCCCGGTCGGGCCGTGAATGGTCATGGCCCAGCCATCGCCATAGCCCGCCTCTTCCAATAATTCGCGCGCGCGCTCGGGGTCATATTCCAGCGCGGGGATATCGGGGTTGTGGCCAAAGATCCCTTCAGGGGCGAACTGGTTGGCGGGCAGGCCCGATCCGAACTGGATCCGCTCGACAATCGCCTCGCGGTCGATGGCAAGGCTCAGGGCCTCACGCACACGCTGGTCGAGAAACGGGTTGCCGACCTCGGGGTCGATCATGACGGTCGTGTCTTCCATCTGATCGACACCCATATAGACCATGCGCGCAGAGGGCGCGGCGATCACGCTGACGCCGTCCATCTCTTCCAGCCGCTCCAGATCATTGGGGGGCACGGCATCGACGAAATCGACCTCACCAGCCTGCAGGGATGCGATGCGGCTGGCCGAGGTTTCCAGAAACCGGATCGTCACTTGCTCGAAGTCCGGGACATCGCCCCAGTAATCGGGGTTGCGTTCCAGCACCAGTCGCTCGCCGGGCGAATACTCCACCTGCCGGTAGGGACCAGTGCCGATGGACGCGGTCGAACGGTCGAAATCCGCGCTTTCCGCATCGCCCACATTCTGCGACACGATATAGATTGTCGAAAGGTCAGTGGGCAGGCCCGGTGCGGGTGCGCTGGTGGTGATCACCAGCGTGTGGTCATCCACGGCCTCGGCGGACTCGATCGCGGCCAGGCGCTGGGTAAAGGGCGCGGGGCTGTTGGGAACCTCGGGGATGCGGTTGATGGTATAGACCACATCCTCGGCGGTGAAATCGCTGCCATCGTGAAAGGTCACACCATCGCGCAGGGTGAAGGTCCAGGTCAGGCGGTCCTCTGACACCTCCCATTCGGTGGCCAGCCCCGGTGCGAAGCTGCCATCTTCGGCAATGTGGATCAGCCGGTCATACATGACGGCAGCAAGCTGCTGGTTCTGGCCCGTGGTCGCGAAATGCGGGTCCATGGACGAGGGCGCAGCGGCAAGACCGGCGGGGATCGACTGCGCGCCCGCAGTGCCGGCCATAAGCGCGGCAATGGCTGTTGCGCCAAGGAATTGGGTCATTCTGGTCATTGTCTCATTTCTCCCTGTTATGCGCCTGCGACCTTGTGGCAGGCTACGGTGCGCCCATCCGCGACCTGCCGCAAAGCAGGCCGCGAGGCGCGGCATTCCCCGTCTGCCAGCGGGCAGCGGGGGTGAAAGTGGCACCCCGAGGGCGGGTTGAGCGGTGAGGGGATTTCCCCCTTGATCGGCTGGAAGCGGCGCTTGC
>PWWF01000369.1 GCA_003561595.1 Paracoccaceae bacterium
ACCAGCCCGGCAATGGCGATCTGGTTCATCATCTTGGCAATCTGGCCCGCGCCGCTGTCGCCCATGCGCTTTGCGATGCGGGCATAGGCCCCGATCACCGGGGCGGCGCGGTCGAAATCGGCCTGCGCGCCGCCGCACATGATGGACAGCACCCCGTTTTCGGCGCCGGCCTGCCCGCCCGACACCGGCGCATCGACAAAGCTGATCTCGCGCCCGGCAGCGATATCGTGCAATTCGCGCGTCACCTGCGCGGACACAGTCGTGTGATCGACGAACAGGCTGCCCGGTGCCATTCCGGCAAAGGCCCCGTCCTCGCCCAGACAGACGGCGCGCAGATCATCGTCGTTGCCAACGCAGGTCAGGACGATCGCGGCCCCCTCGGCAGCGGCGCGGGGCGTTGTGGCGTGACGTCCGCCATTGGCCGCGACCCAGCCCTCGGCCCGCGCGGTCGTGCGGTTAAAGACGCAGACATCGTGACCCGCGCGCAGCAGATGCGCGGCCATGGGTCCGCCCATGACGCCCAGCCCCAGAAACGCCACTCTCGCCATTGCACATTTCCTCTCGAATTCTTGTGATTGCGCTTCGGGCGCAAGACCAATACCTACCAGTGTCACACCCACCGTCAACACAAAGCCCCCTGCCCCCATGTTCACCCTTTTCCGCTGGCTTCTGAGAGTGTTCGGTGTTCTGGCCGCCCTGATCGTGGTGGTGCTGCTGGGGCTGTATTTCTTTCTGTCGCGGTCGCTGCCCGATTATAATGAGGATTTCACCCTGAACGGCGTGCAGGGCGAGGTCGAGATCGTGCGCAACACGCATAATGTGCCGCATATCTTTGCCGAGGCCGATGCGGATGTGTTTTTCGGGCTGGGCTTTGCCCATGCGCAGGACCGGCTGTGGCAGATGCAGATGCTGCGGCGCACCGCGCAGGGACGCCTGTCCGAGATGTTTGGCCGCCGCACGCTGCGCACGGATGAATTGATGCGCCGGCTGGATATCTACGGGCTGGCGCGCGCCGCACTGCCCGCGCAGGACCCGGCGACGCAGGACGCGCTGGCGGCCTATGCCAACGGGGTGAATGCCTGGCTGCGGCTGACGAATGAACGCGCGCGTGGGCGCGGGGCGCCCGAATTCTTTCTGTTCAATGCCGAGATGCCGCTGTGGCAGCCTGCGGATTCGCTGGCGATCCTGAAACTGCTGAATGTTCAGTTGAACAGCCAGATCGGGCGCGAGGTTCTGCGCGCGCGCACGTCGGAGCTTGTGTCACCCGAGCGGCTGCGCGATCTGATGCCCGACGCGCCCGGTTCGGGCGTGGCCGCGCTGCCGGATTATTCCAGCCTGTTTCCGGGCTTCAGCCCCGATACGCAACATGCAGGGCAGTCGGCGCCCCTCTCGCCCGTGGCGCCCTTTCCGCTGGCGGGCGCGTCCAACAGCTTTGCGGCTGCCCCTGACCGCGCGGCCAGCAACGGGGCGCTTCTGGCCAGCGACCCGCATCTGGAACTGACCGCGCCCGCGCTGATGTATCTGGCGCGGCTTGATCTGGCCTCGGGTGGGGTGATCGGCGCAACCATTCCGGGTATTCCGGCGGTGTTGTCAGGGCGCTCGGAACACATGGGCTGGGGGATCACCAGCGCCTATGTCGATGACACGGATGTCTTTATCGAGGAACTGAACCCCGAGGATTCGTCGCAATACCGCACGCCTGATGGCTGGGCCGAATTCGAGACGCGCGGTTCCATCATCCGCATCCGCGATGAGGACCCGGTGACCATGACCCTGCGCCGGACCGAGAATGGCCCCGTCATGTCGGGTGGGCTGTTCGATCTGGGCACCGTGACCCCGCCCGGCCATGTGGCCAGTCTGGGCTGGACCGCGTCCGAGCCTGCCGACACCACCATGACCGCCGCCATGCGGCTGATGCAGGCGCAGGACATTGATGAGGCGCTGGAGGCGGGTGAGCTGTATATCGGGCCTGCGCAGAACCTGATGCTGGCCACGCCTGACCGGATCGCCATGCAGACCATCGGGCGCATTCCGCGCCGCGACCCCGCACATGAGACGCAGGGCCGCATGCCCGCGCCCGGATGGCGCCCGGAAAACCGCTGGCAGGGCACCATGCCTTACGCCGACAACCCCCGCTTTCTGGACCCCGATGGCGGGATTCTGGGCAATACCAACAACAAGATCCTCGATCGCGCCTTTCCAGATCATGTCAGTCATGACTGGGGCGATACCCAGCGGATCGAACGCTTTCAGCACCTGATGCGCCAGCGCGAGGTGCATACCCGCGACAGTTTCATCGAGGCGCAGCTTGATACGGTCAGCCATGCCGCGCGGCTGATCCTGCCGCTGGTTGCCGCCGATCTGTGGTTTTCGGGCGATGCCGCGCCCGAGGGCACGCGCGCCCATCTGCGTCAGCGCGCCCTGCGCCTGCTGGCGGACTGGAATGGCGAGATGAACGAGCATCTGCCCGAGCCCCTGATCTATGCCGCCTGGATGCGCCACCTGCAGGACCGGCTGATCCGCGATGAGCTGGGGCCGCTGGCCGCGCAATTCACCCATGTGGAGCCGGTCTTTATCGAGCGCGTCTTTCGCGACACGGATGGCGCGTCCGAGTGGTGCAATATCGTGCAATCCTCGGTCCGAGAGACCTGCGACGAAATCGCCATCGCCGCGCTGGACGAGGCGCTGCTGCGTCTGACGGAACGCTATGGCGAGAATGTCGAAAGCTGGCGCTGGGGCGATGCGCATATGGCCACCCATGCCCATGCCGTGCTGGGCGAGGTGCCGGTGCTGCAGTATTTCGTGAATATCCGGCAATCGACCTCGGGCGGGGATCATACGCTGATGCGCGCGCAGACCTCGGGGCGCGACCCGGAACCCTTTGCGAATGTGCATGGGTCCATCTATCGCGGGGTCTATGATTTCGCCGATCCCGAAAGCTCGGTCTTCATCCTGTCCACGGGACAATCGGGCCACCCGCTGTCGCGCCATTACGATGATCTGGGCGATCTGTGGCGGCGGGGCGAATACATCCCCATGACGCTCGACCCCGATCTGGCGCGCGGCGGGGCTGTCGGGAACACGCGGCTCTCGCCTGCGGATCAGTGACACCTGTTGCAGTTGGGTCACAAACCTGTGGTTGTGCGCTGGCTTGACCTCAAGTCAGGCGGGACAGTCGCGATTCTGCCTGCCAGATTCGCAAAATAAAAACCGCGTGTCCGCAATCTTGCGGGGAAAAAGGAGGAGTTTTCCATGCGCAAGTATCTACTTACCAGCGTCGCCATCCTGGCAGCCGGCCCGGCCCTTGCCGGCGGGGTCGAACGGTCGAACCAGTCCATGGCCATCCTGTTCGAGCAGGGCAACTATCTGGAATTCGGCGCATCCTATACGCGCCCGCGTGTGTCGGGTGAAGCACAGGCCAACCCGAGTATCTCCACGGGCAATATGTCCGAGGATTTCTGGGCGCTCGATCTGCGGTTCCGCGGGCAGATCAATGATCAGTTGTCTTATGCGATCATCATTGACGAACCCATCGGCGCGAATGTCGCCTATCCCGACGGCACGGGCTATGATCTCGAGGGATCGACCGGCACGATCGAAAGCCGCGCGCTGACGGGGGTGCTGCGCTACGCCTTTGATGGCGGGGTCAGTGTTTACGGTGGTCTGCGCGCCGTGCGCACACGCGGCGAGGTCGATCTGACGGTCCCCCTGCCACCGCCATTCGGGCCGCAGAACTACACCATGTCCACGAATACCGACACGGCCTATGGGTATCTGCTGGGTGTCGCCTATGAAGTGCCTGAAATCGCCGGGCGTGTGTCGCTGACATATAATTCCCGTATCACCCATGATTTCGACTCTACCGAGACATTCACCCTGCCTATTCCCCCCTACCTACCGGGCGAGGATATTCCGGGCGAGTTTTCGACATCCATTCCGGAATCCCTCCATCTGGAGTTCCAGACCGGCGTGGCGGAAGATACGCTTCTCTTCGGCGGGGTCCGCTGGGTGCGGTGGTCGAAATTCGACATCAGTCCGACGATCTATTCACAGATCACCGGCGGCAATTCCCTTGTGGATTATGACAAGCCTACGACGACATACACAATCGGGGTTGGCCGCCGCTTCACCGAGCAGCTCTCGGGCTCTGCCAGCATCAGCCATGAACGCTCGGGCGGCGGCCAGTTGGGCAATCTCGGCCCAACCGATGGCTTTACCTCGGTCGGCCTGGGAGCGAGCTATACCATCGACAACATCACACTCAGCGGCGGGGTGCAGTATCGCTGGATCGGGGGCGGTGATACGCAGTTCGGCAGTTTCTCGGGCAATTCGGCCACCTCTGCCGGGCTGCGCGTGGGCGTGCGGTTCTGAACCACCGCTCGGCATGTGACATCGGCCCTGCCCCTTGCGGGCAGGGCCTTTGCATGTCGGCTTGACCCTGCCTGCCCCCTTGGCTACGCAGACCTGCCCATGATCACAGGACGGCCCCATGCTTTACCCCACGGCTGCTGACTGGCGCGCCGCCCCGCGCAAGAAGATCCTGTTTTACGGCATGTCGGGCCTGGGCAAGACGCATCTGGCCACGCTCTTGCGCGAGGCCGGGGACTGGTTTCACTATTCCATCGATTACCGCATCGGCACCCGCTACATGGGCGAGTTCATCGCCGATAATTTCAAGCGCGAGGCGATGCGCGTGCCGCTCTTGCGCGAGCTTCTGCTGACAGACTCGGTCTATATCAGTTCGAACATCACCTTCGACAATCTCGCGCCGCTATCCACCTATCTGGGCAAACCGGGTGATCCGGCGCAGGGGGGCCTGCCCTTTGACGAATACATGACCCGGCAGGACCAGCACCGCACGGCCGAAATCGCCGCGCTGTCGGATACGCCGCATTTCATCGCACGGGCCGAGGCGCTCTATGGCTACCCGCATTTCGTCTGCGACACGGGCGGGTCCATCTGCGAGGTGATCGACCCTGACGACCCCGCCGACCCGCTGATGAGCACGCTTGACGCGCATGTGCTGCCCATCTGGATCGCGGGCAGCGACGCCCACACGGCCGAGCTGATCCGCCGCTTTGACCGCGCGCCCAAGCCGATGTATTACCAGCCCGAATTTCTGCACCGCGCCTGGGTGGAATATCAAGCCGAAACCGGGCAGGCCCCCGACCGCATCGACCCCGATGCCTTCGTGCGCTGGACCTATGCGCGCGCGCTTGCCCATCGCGCGCCGCGCTATGCCGCCATGGCGCGCAACTGGGGCATCACCCTGCTGGCGGATGAGGTAAAGAACATCCGACAGACCCCTGACATCATTGACCTTATCGCCGACAAGCTGCCCTGAGCAAGGACACCGCCCATGCCCATCACCCTGCCCGAATCCCTGCCTGCATTCGACGTGCTGACCCGCGAAGGGGTCATGGTCATGTCCGACATGCGCGCAGCCCGGCAGGATATCCGCCCCCTGCGCATCGGGCTGTTGAACCTGATGCCCAAGAAGATTCAGACAGAGACGCAATTCGCCCGCCTGATCGGCGCGACGCCCTTGCAGATCGAGTTCTCGCTGATCCGCATGTCCGAGCACGAGACGAAGAACACGGCCGCCGAACATATGGCCGAATTCTACCGTCCCTTCTCAGAGGTGCGCGAGGAACGCTTTGACGGGCTGATCATCACCGGCGCCCCCATCGAACATCTGCCCTATGAAGATGTCACCTATTGGGACGAACTGGCCGAGGTCTTTGACTGGACCCAGACCCATGTGCATCACACATTCGGCGTGTGCTGGGGCGGCATGGCGATGCTGCGCCACTTCCACGGGCTCGACAAGCACATGCTGCCCGCCAAGGCCTTCGGCTGCTTCCGCCACCGCTGCCTCGCGCCTGCCTCGCCCTATCTGCAGGGGTTTTCGGATGACCTGCTGATCCCGGTCAGCCGCTGGACCGAAATGCGCGCGTCTGAAATCGACGCCACACCGGGGCTGGAGACGCTGATCGCCTCGGACGCGGTCGGGCCCTGTCTCGTCGAGGATGCCGCCCATCGCGCGCTGATGATCTTCAATCATCTCGAGTATGACAGCACCACGCTCAAGGAAGAATATGACCGCGACATCGCAGCGGGCAAACCGGTCAATGTGCCCTCGAACTACTATCCAGATGACGATCCGGCGAGAATGCCGCTGAACCGGTGGCGAAGTCATGCACATCTTCTATATGGCAACTGGATCAACCAGATATACCAGACCACACCCTATGACCTTGCTCAGATCGGCCAATAAAGCGACCACAGCGCTGTTCGGCGCGGCCTTGATCGCGGCCTGTTCGCTCGGGATGGAGGACCGCATGGCCCATGCCGACACAAGCCCCGAAGGGGCTTTCGTGACCCTGCCGCAGGGCCGCCTGCACGCCATCGTGCAGGGCGAAGGGCCCGATCTGGTCATGATCCACGGCGCCAATGGCAATGCGCGCGATTTCAGCTTCGAGCTGATCGACCGCATGGCAGAGGAGTTTCGCGTCATTGCCTTCGACCGCCCCGGCTTCGGGCATTCGGACGGCTTCGGCACCCCGCTCGGCCCGCTGGAACAGGCCGATATCCTGCGCCGCGCGGCCCAGCAGCTCGACGTGCAGGACCCGATCCTGCTGGGCCATTCCTATGGCGGGGCCGTGGCGCTGGCCTGGGCGCTGCGCGGGGGCGATGAGGTCGCGGGCCTGACGCTGCTGGCCCCGGCCTCGCATCCCTGGCCGGGCGAGCTGGGGCTGTGGTATCGGCTCTCGGCCTCGGCGCTCGGACAGCATGTGGTGCTGCCCATGGTCGCCAATCTCGCGCCGCGCGGCTCGGTCGAACGCACGCTTGAACGCGTGTTCCAGCCCGACCCGGTCCCCGAGGGGTATCTCGATCATCTCGGGCTCGATCTGACCCTGCGCACCAGCCAGTTGCAGATCAATGCGCAACAGGTGGACAGCCTCAAGGATTATCTCGACGGCATGTATCCCGGCTATCCGGCCCTGACCCTGCCCATCGAGATTGTGCATGGCCGCGCGGACCGCACCGTGGGGCTGCAATTCCATTCCGAACGCCTCGAGGCCGAGGTCGACAGCGCCAACCTGACCCGCGTCGATGATATGGGCCATATGCCCCATCACGCCGATCCCGAACTGGTCGCCGACACGATCCGCCGCACCGCCCGTCGCGCGGGCCTGCTACCCTGATCCATTTCATCTTTGTCCAAATATCCCGGGGGGAGCGAAGCGGGGGGCAGCGCCCCCCACACGCCGCCTGCGCCACGCGCTCAGATCAGCGCAGTCACCCCGTCCCAGACCAGTTTGATCCCCACCAGCGTGATCATCACATACATGAACGGATAGAATACCCGCGCCTCCATCCGCTTGACGATCATCGCCCCCGCCACAGTCGAGATCACCGCCACCGGCAGCATCCAAAGCGCCGAGACCAGCGTCACGCGGTCAAACTGCCCCAGCACCGCATAGGGCGCGACCTTGATCACATTGACCACCGCAAAGAAAATCACGCTGGTGCCGGTAAAGACCCGCGGATCAAAGCGCAGCGGCAGCACATAGACCTGAAAGGGCGGCCCGCCCGCATGGGCCACGAAGCTGGTGAATCCGGCGATACCACCCCAGAACCCGCCGCGCAGATGGCTTTGCCCTGCGGCCTGCCCCCCGCTGCGCGCCAGCGCCATGCGCGCGACAAAGCCCAGCGCCACGACCCCCACCAGCAACCGCACCATCGCCTCGGATGTGAACGCAGCGGCCAGCCACCCGATGGCGATCCCGAGGATCGCGCCGGGCAGCAGGTACCGCAGGGTCGCGCTGTCGAACCATCCCCGCCAGGTCCACAGGCTGATCGCATCCATCATCAGCAGGATCGGCAGCAGCAGGGCCGCAGCCTGCAAGGGCGGCATGACCAGCGACAGGATCGGCACGCCCATCAGCGCGAAGGCCCCACCCAGGCCCCCCTTGGACAGGCCCACCAGCGCCACCGCCACAACCGCTATGATCAGCGTGGCCGGATTGGAATAAAGCGTCGCGTCCAAAGCGACCCTAACCTATGCGATAATTCGGGCTTTCGCGCGTGATCTGCACGTCATGCACATGGCTTTCCTTCAGCCCCGCATTGGTGATCCGCACGAATGTGCAGCCCCCGCGCATCTCGGCCACTGTGCCATTGCCGGTATAGCCCATGGCCGCGCGCAAGCCCCCCACAAGCTGGTGGATCACTGTGGTGGCCGACCCCTTGTAGGGCACCTGCCCCTCGATCCCTTCGGGCACCAGCTTGTCGCTGGCCGCGTCTTTCTGGAAATACCGGTCGGCAGATCCGCGCGCCATCGCGCCAAGGCTGCCCATGCCCCGATAGCTCTTGTAGCTGCGCCCCTGATACAGGATCACTTCGCCCGGGGCCTCATCCGTGCCGGCAATCGCGCTGCCCACCATCGCGCAGGACGCGCCCGCCGCAATCGCCTTGGCAAAATCGCCCGACAGCTTGATGCCGCCATCCGCGATGATCGGAATATCGCCCGCCGCCTGCGCGCAATCCATGATCGCGGTCAGTTGCGGCATGCCCACACCCGCGACCACCCGCGTCGTGCAGATCGACCCCGGCCCGATCCCGACCTTGACCGCATCCGCGCCCGCATCGATCAGCGCGCGCGTCGCCTCGGCTGTCGCGACATTGCCTGCGACCACCTGCACGGCATTCGATTGCGCCTTGATCCGCTCGACGGCCTTGGCCACGCCTTCGGAATGCCCATGCGCGGTGTCGATCACCACCAGATCGACGCCCGCATCCACCAGCGCCATCGACCGCTCATGCCCCGCATCCCCCACGGTCGAGGCCGCCGCCACCCGCAGCCGCCCCAGCTCATCCTTGCAGGCGGTAGGGTTCAGCACCGCGCGGTCAATGTCGCGCAGGGTCAGCAGACCGGTCAGCCGCCCTTCGGCATCGGTGACCAGCAGTTTCTCGATCCGGCGCGCCTGCATCAGGCTGCGCGCCTCGTCGCGGTCGGCAGGCTCGCGCAGGATCGCCAGATTGTCGGCGGTCATCATCACCTTGACGGGCGTCGCATCATCGCTGGCAAAACGCATGTCGCGATTGGTCACGATCCCCAGCACGCGCCCTGCCTCATCCACCACCGGAAAACCGGTGACATTGTAGCGCGCCTGCAATTCCTTGGCATCGCGCAGCGTCTGATTGGCCGAAAGCGTAATCGGGTTATAGACGATCCCCGATTCAAACCGCTTGACCCGGCGCACGGCCTGCGCCTGTTCCTCCAGGTCCAGATTGCGGTGGATCACACCCATGCCGCCCGCCTGCGCCATGGCAATCGCCATGCGCGCCTCGGTCACCGTATCCATGGCCGAAGACAGCAGCGGAATGTTCATACGGATCGACCGGGTCACATATGTCGCGGTATCCGCCTGGGTCGGCAGCACCTTTGACGCTGCGGGCACCAGCAGAACATCATCGAAGGTCAATGCCTCGCGAATTTCCATAGCTGCACTCCTTTACGCCATCGCTGCCAGTGGCGACCCTTTTTCATGTCCGCAGGCGAAAGAAAAGCCCTAAGCCTCGGCGGCGTTCGTGCGCGCGGCGAGTTTACCATCCGGCCACATGCGCAGGATACGCCACGCAATCACAAGGATGGCCGGACTTGCCAGCGCCAGCGCCACGCCCCCCGCGATCCCCAGGGCGCCCTGCCCGTCAGACAGGGTGATCAGCATGGTGGCAAACGCCGCCAGGGGAAAGGTCAGCGCACCCCACAGGGGCGAAAACCCGCTGGCCAGCATCCAGCGCGCGCCGATCAGCAGTGCCACGAATATCACGCCCGCCACCCCGCCCAGCATGGGCGCGATCCCCATGCCAGCACCATGCGCCACCTGCGCCAGCAGACAGGCCGGCGCAAGATGGATCGCCAGGAGCGGCCGCAAGGGCGGCGGCGGGACCAG
>PWWF01000141.1 GCA_003561595.1 Paracoccaceae bacterium
GGGCTGGTGCGGTTCTCGAAGGCCCGGAATTGTTCGCAGAACCAAGTGTAGCCATAAACCCGGGGCGGTTCAATGACCACCGCGCTGCTCGATCGGGTCACGCACCATTGCAGCATCATCGAGACCGGCAACACATCCTACCGCTTCGCCCAAAGCAGATCTCGAACCAAACCCTGAAACAGGAAAAGCAAAGCCCACAGACGAGCCTGCTATATGGGGGCCGCTCGCCTGTGGGCTTTGCTCTCCCAGAGGTGGGTCAGTTTTAAATGATCACGCTGGGTCAGTTTTGAATGCAGATTGACAATCTCCGCTCTTTCATTGCCCCCTTACCGACCCCTCGCTGAGCAACCCGTTGCTCGCGGCCGCCGGAGCCATCAATTACGAGCTCATGTAGAGTACCATCCGCAATGCGGCTTGGCCCTTTCTGCATCGACGTTCTCGGGCGCGCCGTGCAGAAAGAATGCAGAAAGACGGGCGCATGAAATACGGGGCTTCCTGGGTGGTCTGGTGAGACCCGTGGACGACAGCAGTGGAAGATGGCCTGGCAATGCAACAGTTCTTGAAATCGGTGGCGTCACCTGTCATATAAATCACGACATGTGGCGCGCTGGAAGAACTGGAGGATCATATGGCCCAATCAGTATCAGCGGAACACGACATCGCTCGCACCTATGCCCTGCTAGGTGGAAAGGATACCATACGCAAGCCCGTGCGAAATAACCTGGAGGCGCATGATATTCTGATGTTGGGCTTGCCCTCGGCTGCCCTTCTGCACCTCACGTCCCAAGTCGCCTTTCTGGCCACAGATTCTGTTCTGGAAAAGGCGATCGGGATCAGTGTGAGAACACTTCAGCGTCGCAAGAAAGATGCTCCGAATGCCGTGCTGAGCGTTGATCAGAGCAACCGGACCTGGAAATTCGCCGAAATTCTGGGGCGAGCCTCCGAGATCTTTGGCTCCAGGGCAGAGGCGGAGGCGTGGCTGAACGCGCCCGCGATCGGCCTGGATCAGCGTCGGCCGATCGATCTTCTCGGCACGGTCGTCGGGGGGGAGGCCGTTGAGGATTATCTGACGCGTATCGAGTACGGAGTTTATGCATGATGCCACTGCCTCCCCCGCTGGGAAGCGGGGAGATCCGCTTCTGGCGACTGGACGCGGAGAGGCATGCTGCGACCTGGAATACCGGAGAGGGGAGCTTTCGAGTGGGGGGCAGGTGGAACACGCCCGGTACGCGGGCAATCTATGCATCGCTTGATCCGGCCACTGCAACGCTGGAGGTCGCCGTGCATAAGGGATTTCGTGTTCTCGATACGCAGCCGCATGTTCTGACGTCGGGTCGCATTGTCGACCCAAAGGAAATCCACATTGTACGGCCGGATGATATTCCCAACCCGAACTGGTTATCCCCGTGCACCCCAAACAGGAACCAGCAGCAATATGGGGATGACGTTCTGAGAGATCACCGTTTCATCCTGATCCCGAGTGCCGTGTCGCGCCATAGCTGGAACCTGGTTTTCGATGCGACAAAACCTGCGGCTGATTACGACGATATTACCCAGGAACGTTTTGCTCTGGATCCACGTCTACAGCCCTGAAACTTCACAGGAACGATTGGTACTCGTCCATGAAGGTCGCAACCTGCAGCAGGCCTTGCGATTCTGACTTGTGAATCAAAGCCGCAATGCCGAGCGCCGGGTTCTTGAAGCGCTCCCGCACTCGGCGCAGGGCCAGAATGGCCTCCGAGGGATCAAGCTCAATTGTATTGGCGATGAAGTCGTCGGCGGTAATCGCCTGGATGGCATGCGGGTCCAGAACCGCGGAAGGAAAGTCGGCAAGATTGCGCCTGACACGGGCGCTGTGCAGGAGGCGGAAAAAAGACGCCAGACTGGCGGCTGACAGATGTGCTGGAGGCGTGCGCCGACGCCATTCCCTTTGCCCCTGCGGAATCGGTGACATCGCGAAGGTCCCTGCAGGAGCTCGGCTGGGTGCTGGGTGTCATGTCGGGCATCCCCGAAGTGCTGATGCGCCAGGTTGTAGCGCAGCGCAGCATTGATGATGTGGTTCTTACCGTTCTCGGGATCATTGCGACACGGCTATCCGGAATGCGGGCGCCTATTTTGGGACGCTCGTCCATGGCCCGCGCGCCTCTGCATTCGATCCCCTGGATCTTATCCCGGGCATGTCTCCGCGTCGAAAGCAGGTGGCACTGACACAGCATCGCGATGGTTTTTGTGCGGTTTGACCGTGGTCAAACCGCACGGTTTTGCTGCCGAGCCATCAGATCTCAGCAATTCCCGGCACGCCGGAAGCCCGCCTGGATGGCCTCAGCTTCCGTCTCGAAGGGCTTGCGGTTCTGCGCACCCACCCGGGAATAGGACGGGCAATGCGGCAGGTGGTAGATGCCGGAGTTCCGATTGCCGATCACCGGGGCGGAGAGATTGGCCGGCCCGTTACCTGCCTCGGATACGCCGGTGGCTTCAGCGGCGTCAGATGCACCAGATACGCCATGCACCAGGAAGCGCGTCGGGGCGGCGTCCATGTCGATCTGGAACCAGACCGGGATATGATCCGAGACGCTGGCCCGCGCTTCTTCATGGGTGATCCCGAGAACCTGGTGGGGGAACTCCAGCCGCCCCGCGCGGGTGATCGGCAGGTCGGTTCCAGCCGGGACCCAGATATTGTCATAGAGATTGGCGAAGTTGGGTGCACCGGGTTTGCCAAAGGCCGATTTGGTCTGTCTTGGCCGCAGCCCAGCGCATTTCGGGGTGCTTGCGGCCCTGAGTCTCGCGATGAAACTGACGGCTTCCTGCAGCGCGAGGCGCGTCGATTCGCGTCAGCCTTGGGGCGATGGCGCAATTGTGCCTGGCATCCGGCCATGTCGAAATGCCACACGAATACCTGCGCTGAAGGAGCCGTCAAATGAGGGACCGTGTCCACCCGCCCGAGATCTCCGACCGCGATGTTTATGAGATCCGCGACCCCGAATGGATCGAAATGCGTGATGGCACCCGTCTTGCCGCGCGCATCTGGCTGCCGCGCGATGCAGCAGTGCGGCCGGTTCCGGCGATCCTCGAATACCTGCCCTATCGCCGACGCGACGGCACGCTGGCGCGCGACGAGCTGCATCACGCCTGGTTCGCGCGCAATGGCTATGCCGGGGTGCGCGTGGATATTCGGGGGAATGGCGATTCCGAAGGCGTCATGGAGGATGAATACTCCGAGGAGGAACTCGACGATGGCGTCGCGGTCATCGAATGGCTGGCACGCCAGCCCTGGTGTTCGGGCGCGGTGGGGATGATCGGGATCTCCTGGGGCGGGTTCAACGGGCTGCAGCTTGCGGCCCGCGCACCCAAAGCGCTCAAAGCCGCGGTGACGATCTGCTATACCGACGACCGGTACGCGGACGATATACACTACATGGGCGGTTGCCTGCTGACCGAGAATATCGGCTGGTCGTCGCAAATGCTGGCCTATTCCTCACGCCCGCCGGACCCCGATGTGGTCGGCGAGGGGTGGCGCGAGATGTGGCGCACACGATTGGAGCGTCAGCCGCTGCTTCTGGAGACCTGGCTGCGCCACCAGCGCCGCGACGCGTATTGGCGGCGCGGATCAGTCTGTGAGGACTGGGGGGCGGTCCGTGCGGCGGTCCTCGCAGTCGGAGGCTGGGCCGACGCCTATTCGAACGCAGTGCCACGCACGCTTGCGGGTAGCCCGGCCCCGGTGAAGGGGATCGTCGGCCCCTGGGCGCACAAGTATCCCAATGTCGCCTACCCCGAACCGCGCATCGGTTTTCTGGCCGAGTGCCGCCAGTGGTTCGACCGCTGGCTTAAGGGCGAAGACAATGGCGCAGAGGCGCTGCCTGCCTATCGTGCTTTCGTCATGGATTCGATGCCTCCCTCGCGGCGCATCGACCAAAGGCCCGGGCGCTGGGTGGCCGAGCCCGAATGGCCCTCGCCCCGGATCGAACACTGGCAGTTAGCGCTGTCAGGCGACGGGCTTGGCGCGCAGGGTTGCGACGACCCGATCGCCGTGGGCGGGCCGCAGACGTTGGGCGCGGCGGGACAACGGTTCTGCCCGGGGCTGCGCGATCTTTACGAGATGGCCGCGGATCAGACGCCGGACGACAAGGCGGGCACGAGCCTCGACACCGCGCCGCTGGAGGCGGACGCAGACATACTGGGCGCGGCCGAGCTGCGCCTGAGGGTGACGCCCGATGCGCCGACCGGTTTCGTCGTTGCGCGGCTGTGCGACCTGCGCCCGGACGGCACCAGCACCTTCATAACCATGGGCGTGCTGAACCTTACCCATCGCAACGGGCACGACAGGGCAGCGCCGATGACACCGGGCGTCCCGGTCGACGTGACCGTAACCCTTAACGACATTGCCTACCGCCTGCCTGCGGGGCACCGCCTGCGGTTGTCACTGTCGACGAGCTACTGGCCAATGCTGTGGCCCGCAGCCGCACCGCTGGGCTTGCAGATCGACCCGGCGTCAAGCGTGCTCGGCGTGCCGCTGCGCCCGGCGTTGGACGAGCCCGAACCGGAATTCGGCCCGCCCGAGGATCAGCGCGAGGGGGCGTCCGAAATCTTGCGTCCGGACACGTCGACGCGCAGCGAGAACGTTCTGGCCGACGGCACGCGGCGGCTGCGCATCGTCACCGATGGGGGGCGCGAGCGGCACCACTCCACCGGGATGGAGTCGGGCCGACGGATCGAGGAGACCTGGGACATCCACCCGGACGATCCGCTCTCGGCGCGCATGGAGACGCGCTGGAGCTACGAAATCGGCCGCGGCGACTGGCAGACACGCACCGATTCGCGCACCGAAGTGACCTGCGATGCCACGCATTTTCACATTCGCGCAGAGCTGCGCAGCTTTGAGGGCGGGCACCCCTCCGTGAATCGCGAGTGGCGCCTGAAGATTCCGCGCGACGGCGTGTAAGCGCAGCGAAACGTCCGCCTGACGCAACCTGACGCAGTATTGCCTTGCGCTTAGGGGCTGCTGCGTTACGCTGCGCGCGTCATGGATCAGCCCAATCTCGCCCGCAACCTTCGCCTGCTGTGCAGCTATGCGCCATCGATCTCGGCGGTGTGTCGCAGCGTCGGCATCAACCGGCAACAGTTCACCAAGTATCTTAACGGTGCCTCACGCCCCTCGTCGCTGAACATGCGCCGCATCTGTGACCATTTCGGCGTCGAGGAGGATGAGCTTCTCGCGCCGCATGGGCGCTTCGCCGAAATGATCTCGCTGCGTCCGCGCGCGCGTCACCTGATCCGGGCGCTCGGCCCGGCGGCCACCCATATCGACGCGATGTTCACGCGCTCGGCCGAAAACCTGAAACCGTATTGCGGTTATTATTTCTATTATTACTACACCCCCTCGCGCCCCGGAATGATCCGCCGATCGCTCTTGCGCATCAATGAATACAAGGGCGTATACTACACGCGGCTGACCGAACGCATACAGCCTTCGGAAAGCCCGCTCGGGCGCTCGCATGTCGTGCGTTATATCGGCGTGGCGGTGCTGCTGGGGGGGCGGATCTTCATTATTGACCACAATGCGCGCGACCGGCGTTCGGTCTCGCAGACAGTGTTGTTCACCACTCAGTCGGGCGAGGTAGAGTTCCTCTCGGGCATGACGCTGGGTGTGCAGGGGCGCACTGCGCGTGCGCCATTCGCGGCGCGGGTGTTCCTGGAATTTCTGGGCCGACAGACCGATCTGCACGCCGCCATCCGCCGCACCGGCATCTTCGACGCCGAAGGCGCCGATCTGCCACGCCACATCGCGCGAATGCTTGCCTCAAGCGGCAGCGAGCCGCAGATGCTGACAGCACTGGAACTGCCCACCTGACGCGACCTGACGCACATTGCGCTCAAACTGCCTGCGCGTTTGGGCCTGCTGCGCAATTGTCTGGCGGCGCCACGACCCGCACGCTTTTGCGCAAGGACAAAACAACATGACCGGGAGATAGAAGATGTCCAAGACCGCAATGCACCGCGCCTTTCCCGTGCTGAGCCGCCGCCAGTTACTGGCCGGCGCCGCCGGGGTTTCTGCCGCCGCCATGCTGCCCGTCAAGGCCTGGGCACAGGAAGGTCAGCTCAATATCCGTGTCTACACCGAGCCGGATGATTTCGACCCCGTCGATGCGTCGGGCTTCGGCGAGGCGCTGCTCTACGGCGCGATCTACCGCAACCTGATTCAGTACGAGCCGGGCGACGACTGGAGCTATCGCCTCGACCTGGCGGAATCCATCGAGCAGACCAGCGACACCACCATCGAGTTCACCCTCAAGGAAGGGCAGATGTGGTCCGACGGGTATGGCGAGATCACCGCCGAGGATGTGGCCTTCACCTTCGAGCGCATCCTCGACCCCGAAATGAACTCGCGCATCCTGCCCGATATCGGCACGCTGGCCCGCGTCGAGGTGACGGGGCGCTATTCGGGGGTGTTCCACTTTGACGAGGCCTTCGCGCCCTTCTGGTGGATCGCCCTGCCCTATCTGGCCGGGACGATCGTGTGCAAGGCGGCCATCGAGGAGGCCGGCGGGCGCATCACCACCGAAGTACCGCCCACCGTGTCCGGCCCCTACCGCGTGCGCGAACTGCGCCCCGGCGAACGCTGGGTGCTGGAACGCAACGAAGACTACACCGGCGATATCCCGGCCGATTATGAGCGTCTGGACATCATCTATATCGGCGACGAGGCTGCCGCCGAGATCGCGCTCGAAGCGGGCGATCTGGACTTCACCGAGGTCAGCCCCGGATCGGTCGGGCGGCTGCAGGGCAACCCGCCCGAGGGCACTGCTATGTCGATGCACCCGTCGCTGTTCTATGTCTGGGTCGGCATGAACATGGAACATCCCAAGTTTCAGGACATCCGCGTCCGCCAGGCGCTGCAATATGCGATCAACGTCAACGCGATCATCGAGGCCGCCTGGTATGGCGTCGCCGAACCCTCGACCGGGATCATCGCACCGGGGCTGATCGGCAATCGCCCCGAGTCACTCATCCCGCCGCAGGGCGATCCGCAGCGCGCGGCCGAATTGCTGGCCGAGGCCGGGGTCGAGAACCTCGAGGTCACGCTCAATGTTCTCAACGACGTGACCTTCACCACTGCCGCGCAGGTCATGCAGGCAACAATGGCGCAGGCGGGCATCCAGCTGAACATCGAGGTGCATGAGTCGGGATCGTTCTGGACGCTGGGGGTGGAGGCCGATGGCGACCGCTGGCAGGATCTGGAAATGATCATGAACCGCTTCTCGATGCTGCCCGACCCGTCCTACGCAACGGCCTGGTTCATCAGCGAGCAGATTGGTGACTGGAACTGGGAGCGTTTCTCGAACGAGGAATTCGACCGTCTGCACCGCGAGGCAGGCACCGAGACCGACGACGCGCGCCGCGACGAGATGTATCGCCGCGCCCAGGACATCATGGAGGAATCGGGCGCCTATCGCTTCATCACCCATGGCGTGACGCCGAACCTTTACCATGACAACACCGTGCCGGGGACACGCCCGGACGGGCTGCCGCTGGCGCAATACTTCCGCCGCGCCTGAGCCCTATCGGCAGGTGGTCATGAGCGGCGCGGGCGCGCGATAAGCGCCCGCGCCGCTGCAGCCGGGGACACAGGGCATGATCCAGTACACCATTCAACGCGTCGCGCTGGCACTGGGCATCGTCTTTGTGTCGATCTCGGCCCTTTACGGCGTGATGATCGCGCTGCCGGGGGATCCGACATCGGTGCTGCTGGGACCGCGGGCCACGCCCGAAATGCGCGCGCTGTTCCGCGAGCAGATGGGCCTCGATGATCCGCTGGTGATGCAGATCCTGAACTTCTGGGGGCGGGTGCTGAGCGGCGATCTGGGCACAGATTTCTTTCGCAACCGCCCCGTGGCCACGGCGGTGATGAGCGCGCTGCCGCATACGGTGGCGCTGGTGTTCGGGGCGATCTTCTGGTCGGCCACGCTGGGCATTTTGCTGGGCGCGTTCTCGGCGGATCGGCGCAACAGTCTGCTTGACCGCGTTACCGGGGTGATCTCGGTGGCCTTCATCGCCGCACCCTCCTTTGTCGTCGCGCTCTACAGCCTGCTGCTGTTCGCCGTGACGCTGCGCTGGTTCCCGTCCATCGGGGCGGGCGAGCCGGGTGATCTGCTCAGCCGCATCCAGCATCTGGTGCTACCCTCGCTGGCCATCGGGCTGGCCTGGGTGGGCTATGTGGCGCGGATCGTGCGCGCCTCGATGCTGGAAGCGATGGGCGAAAGCTACATCCGCACCGCGCGCGCCTTCGGCCTGCCGCGCCGCCGGGTGGTCTACAACTACGCGCTGCGCGTGGCGATCCTGCCCGCAGTGCAGGTGCTGGGTGTGGGCATCGGGGGGATGCTGTCCAGCGCCGTCTTCGCCGAGATCGTGTTTTCGCGCCCCGGTATCGGGACGCTCATCTACACCTCGGTCTCGGACCGCAACTATCCGGTGGTGATGGGCGCAATGCTGGTGGCCATCGGCTTTTTCGTTACCTGCGCGCTGATCGCCGATCTGATCAACGCAGCCCTCGACCCGCGCCACAGGAAGACACAATGAGCCAACTCCGGCATACGCTTATCGGGCGGTTGGCCCGCGACCCGCTGGCGGTGATGGCGATTGTCATCATCACGACGCTCGTGACGATGGCGGTCTTTGCCAACCTGATCGCGCCCTATGACTACACCGCCATGCACATGTCCGAACGCTTTGCCGCCCCATCGGCGGAGTTCTGGCTGGGCACTGACAATCTGGGGCGCGATACGTTCTCGCGGCTGCTGCAAGGCGGACGGATCGCGCTGACAGTGGGACTGACGGCGGTGGTCATCTCGGGGCTGATCGGGCTGGTGCTGGGGATGATCGCGGGCTTCGGGCCGCGCTGGCTGGACAATGCGCTGCTGTTCTTCTTCGATACGCTGCGCGCCTATCCGACGATCATCCTGGCGCTGGCGCTGGCCGCACTCATGCCACGGGGGCTGACGACGGTGATCGTGGTAGTGGTGATCACCTCATTCGCCGAATACGGTCGGGTGGTGCGAACGCAGACGCTGTCGCTCAAGCATTCCGAATTCATCCTGGCCGAGCGTGCAATGGGTGCGTCGTTCGGGAGGATCGTGTTTCATCATATCCTGCCCAATGTGCTGGGGCCGTTCTTCATTCTTGCCGCGATGAACCTGCCAGTGGTCATCACAATCGAGGCGGGGATGAGCTTTCTGGGTGTGGGCGTGCCACCGGGCACGCCAAGCTGGGGCGCGACACTCAAGGACGGCTTCGACCACATTCGCCAGACACCATGGCTGATCCTCTCGGGCGGGCTGCCGCTGATCCTGGTGACATTGGGCTTCACCTTTCTGGGCGAAGCGCTGCGCGATCAGCTCGACCCCAAGCTACGGAGCGGGCGATGACGAACACGCTGTCTGTCAAGGACCTGTCGGTTAGCTACGATACCCGGGCCGGTGCGTTGCAAGCGCTTCGCAATGTCTCGATTGATGTGCCCGCAGGCGAGATCGTGGGCGTGGTGGGCGAATCGGGCTGCGGAAAGTCGACCCTCATCGGCGCGCTTCTTGGCCTGCTGGCCGAGAACGCCCACGTGGATGGCGGCGAGATCCGCCTTGATGACGAGGATATCCTGCGCGCCTCGGCCCGCCGGTTGCAGGCGATGCGCGGGAACGAGATGTCGGTGGTGTTCCAGGACCCGATGACCTCGCTCAATCCGGTGCTGTCCATCGGACGGCAGATGCGTGACATCCAGTATCGCGAGCGTATCTCCGACGCCGAGAAATCCCGCCGCGCCGCCGCGATGCTGGGCCGGGTCGGCCTGCCGGACCCGGAGGCGAAGCTGAACAGTTATCCGCATGAATTGTCGGGCGGGATGCGCCAGCGCGTGGCCATCGCCATGGCCGCGCTGATGGAGCCGAAGCTCTTGATCGCGGACGA
>PWWF01000085.1 GCA_003561595.1 Paracoccaceae bacterium
CATGAGATCGTGGGGCTGATCCGGTCCAGAGCGCCCTGATCCGCGATGCGCTGGCGGCCCCTCGCGCGCAAGGCTCTGGGTGGGTTGCTGGTGCTGTCGCTGGTCTTTTCCGGCTGGTCGCTGTGGCAATTCTCGACCACGCGGGGTGGGGAATTTCTGGTCGCGCGCGGGGCCGAGCAGATGCAGGCCGCTTATGACCGTGCGCTTGCGCGCCATGCCACGCCCGAGCGGGTGGCGGAACTGATCGGGGACCGCCTGCAGGAACGCCCGCGCAACTGGGTCGCGCTGGAAGGGCTGATGGCGCTGGCCGAGGCGCAGGACATCCCCCTGCCTGACGATCTGCGCGCGGAATATGACACGGCCCATGCGCAGGATTTCAGCGCAGGCGCGCGCATGGCGGGGTGTGCGGCCTGCGCCTATGACCTGCGGCGCTGTTCCATGGGGGCCGATCTGGCCTGCGGGATCGGGGTCAATCTGACCGTGCTGGGGGATGTGGTCTCGCTTGGGCGCGAATCGGGCGCTTATATGCGGGGCGAGGCGGTCGATCAGGTCGATGTGACGCTGTCCTTTATCGGGATCGGGGCGACGGGGCTGGTGGTGCTGTCGGGGGGCACGTCACTCAGCGTCAAGGCGGGCGCGGGGCTGATGAAGGTGGCGCATCGCATGGGGCGGATGACACCTGGGGTGCGCAGGCTGTATCTGCGTGCCTTTCGCGACGGGGTGGACTGGGCGCGCGTCCCGGCCCTGCGCAGTGGCGATGATCTGGCGCGGGTCGCGCGCAGTGACGCGCTGACCCCGGCGGTCGAGATGACGCGCCATCTGGGCCGGCTCGATGCGGCCGTCGGCACGCGCGGGGCCATGCATATGATGCGCCATGTCGACACAGTGGCCGATGCGCGCCGCATCTCGCGCGCAAGCACGGTGCTGGGGCCGCGCAGCGTGGGCGCGATGGAGGTGCTGGGCAAGGCGCGCTTTCTGCGCATGGGGCTGCGGCTGGCCGAGCCCTTGCGCGATGCGATCGCGGCGCTGCTGGCGGCGCTGAGCGCAGGCGCGGGGCTGGTGAGCGGGCGTGTGCTGCGCGCCTTGCGCCGCGCGGCTGCCGGGCGTTGAGGGGGCGCCCGCCTGACGGCGGGCGCTCGGCACTCCGCTGGGGGCGCGCGGGCACGGGCAGGTCGCGCTGCCCTGAGCCGAGGCACATCGACCGCAGACACGCCCCATGGCGCGCAGGGTGTGGACAGCCCAGTGGCACAGGGATAAACCGGGCCAACCTGTTTCGCGCCGGAGAGTATAGATGGCCAGCCTCAACGATATCCGCTCGACTTTTCTGAACTATTTCGCCCGACAGGGTCATGCGGTTGTGGACAGCTCGCCCCTTGTGCCGCGCAATGACCCGACGCTGATGTTCACCAATTCCGGCATGGTGCAGTTCAAGAATGTCTTTACCGGGCTGGAACACCGCGATTACAGCCGCGCCACCACCAGCCAGAAATGTGTCCGCGCGGGCGGCAAGCATAATGATCTGGACAATGTGGGCTACACCGCGCGCCACCACACGTTTTTCGAGATGCTGGGCAATTTCAGTTTCGGCGATTACTTCAAGTCCGAGGCGATCCCCTTTGCCTGGGAATTGCTGACCCACGATTTCGACATCCCCGCCGACCGGCTGCTGGTCACGGTCTATCACACCGATGACGAGGCCGCCGGTATCTGGAAAAAGGTCGCCGGGCTGCCTGATGAGCGGATCATCCGCATCCCCACTGACGACAATTTCTGGCGCATGGGCCCCACCGGCCCTTGTGGCCCCTGCACCGAGATTTTCTTTGACCACGGCCCCAGCATCTGGGGCGGCCCGCCCGGCAGCCCGGAGGAAGACGGCGACCGCTTCATCGAGATCTGGAACCTCGTCTTCATGCAGAACGAACAGCATGATGATGGCCGCATGACTGAGCTGCCCAACCAGTCGATCGACACGGGCATGGGGCTGGAACGGATCGGCGCGCTCTTGCAGGGCAAGCATGACAATTACGACACGGATCTGATGCGCGCGCTGATCGAGGCCAGCGCCCATGCCACCAGCTCTGACCCCGACGGCCCCGGCAAGACGCATCACCGCGTCATTGCCGACCATCTGCGCGCGACCTCTTTCCTGATCGCGGATGGGGTGATGCCGGGCAATGACGGGCGCGGCTATGTGCTGCGCCGGATCATGCGCCGCGCGATGCGCCATGCCCATATGCTGGGCGTGCAGGACCCGCTGATGCACCAGCTGGTCCCGGCGCTGGTATCGCAGATGGGCGGGCATTTCACCGAATTGCGCGAGGCGCAGCCCCTGATCGCCGAGACCCTGCGCTCCGAGGAAACGCGCTTTCGTCAGACGCTGGATCGCGGGTTGAAGCTGCTTGATGCCGAGTTGGAAGGGCTGGCCGAAGATGCCACCCTGCCGGGCGAGACGGCCTTCAAGCTTTACGACACATACGGCTTTCCGCTGGATCTGACACAGGACGCGCTGCGCGAACGCGGGCGCGCCGTTGATGTGGACGGGTTCGACAC
>PWWF01000411.1 GCA_003561595.1 Paracoccaceae bacterium
GACAAGCCGCGTTACCTGATGGGGGTGGGCAAGCCCGATGATATCGTGGGCGCCGTGCAGCGCGGGGTGGACATGTTCGATTGTGTGCTGCCGTCGCGGTCGGGGCGCACGGGGCAGGGCTGGACGGCGCGGGGGCCCGTGAACCTGCGCAACGCGCGCCACCGTGACGATCCGCGCCCGCTGGAGGAGGATTGCCCCTGTCCGGCCTGCCGCAGCTATAGTCGCGCCTATCTGCACCATGTCATCCGGTCGGACGAGATTATCGGGTCCATGCTGTTGACCTGGCATAATCTGACTTATTACCAGCGGCTGATGCAGGGGTTGCGCGCGGCAATTGCCGCAGGCACGCTGGAGGACTTCGTGGCGGCGTTTCATGCCCGCCGCGCCGAGGGGGATATCGCGCCCCTGTAACGGGACAAGGGAAAGGAAGCGCATGGCGCAGGACATGCTTTCGACCGTGGTGAAACCGATCCATCGCGAGGGCTATCGCTTTATCGCGATTTTCGCGGTCGTGGCCGTGGTGCTGTTCGTGATCTGGCAACCGCTGGGCTGGATCGGGCTGGGGCTGACGATCTGGTGCTACTACTTCTTTCGCGATCCGGTGCG
The DNA here is from genome assembly GCA_003561595.1 of Paracoccaceae bacterium. Classification (GTDB taxonomy): domain Bacteria; phylum Pseudomonadota; class Alphaproteobacteria; order Rhodobacterales; family Rhodobacteraceae; genus Roseinatronobacter. Next base: position 607 of record PWWF01000411.1, read on the forward strand.
GCATGTGCCCGCGCGCGAGGGGCTGCTGGTCAGCCCGGCGGATGGCGTGATCTCGTTGATCGAGGACGCTGTGCCGCCGCCGGAACTGGGGATGGGCGATGCGCCGCTGACGCGGGTGTCGGTCTTCATGAATGTGTTCAACTGCCATGTGAACCGCGCGCCGATTGCGGGGCAGGTGGCAAGGATCGCCTACCGGCCGGGGAAGTTTCTGAACGCCTCGCTCGACAAGGCGAGCGCGGATAATGAACGCAACGGGCTGGTGCTGGACCTGGCGGATGGCCGGCAGATCGGGGTCGTGCAGATTGCCGGGCTGGTGGCGCGGCGCATCCTGTGCGAGGTGTCCGAAGGGGATGCGCTGCCGACCGGCGGGCGGTTCGGGATGATCCGCTTCGGCTCTCGCGTAGACGTGTATCTGCCCGAGGGTGTGGCGCCGATGGTCGCGCTGGGGCAGGTCATGATCTCGGGCGAGACAGTGATTGCCGATCTGGAGAGTGCCGAGCCGCGCCGGATTGCCGAGGCGATCTGACATGGCGCGCGACCGTCTGTCCCTGCTGCATCTGGTGCCGAATCTGGTCACGATTCTGGGCATGTGCGCGGGTATCAGCGCGATTCGCTTTACCTTTGAAGAGCGGTTCGAGATTGCGGCGGCGCTGATCATACTGGCCGCGCTTCTGGACGGGATCGACGGGTTGCTGGCGCGCAAGCTGGATGTGGCGAGTTCCTTCGGGGCCGAGCTGGACAGCTTTTCGGATTTCGTCAGTTTCGGGGTGGCACCTGGCATTCTGGTCTTTGGCTATGCGCTGGCGGGGCCGATGGCCGGGGTGGGCTGGATTTTCGTGCTGATCTTTGCGGTCTGTGCCTGTCTGCGTCTGGCGCGGTTCAATATCAACCGTGCGGCGCCCGGCGGCCCGGCGATGCGGCATTTCGTGGGGGTGCCTGCGCCTGCAGGCGCGATGCTGGGTCTGCTGCCCGTCTTTCTGGGCCTGTCGGAACTGGTGGATGTGAAACAGGCGCCCGTGCTGGTGGCGCTGTATCTGGGGGCGATCGGGTTCCTGATGGTGTCGCGCCTGCCGACGCCGTCGCTCAAGGCAGTGCGGGTGGCGCAGCGCGATACGGTCTGGGTGCTGATCGGGATGACAGCCTTTGCGGGGCTGCTGGCGCTGTGGACATGGGCGACGCTGGTGGTCGCGAATCTGGCCTATCTGGGGGTGCTGGCCTGGCTGGCCGTGCGGGGGCGCAAGCGGCGCGCCCGGGGGTCGAAATAACCGCGTGCGTGCTGTGCTTTGGGCTTGACGCCAATACGCGGAACGACTATTCCGCACCCATCGCGCGGTTGTAGCTCAGTTGGTTAGAGTACCGGCCTGTCACGCCGGGGGTCGCGGGTTCGAGCCCCGTCAACCGCGCCACTTCTTTCTGATACCCCTGCCGTAAGGTGGGGTTTTTGATTTCCAGGGGTTGGAACGGGGCCGCACGCGACCCCACCCACCCGCCCTGTCGCGCGCGGCCCCGTTCCGGGCTCGACTTTGCCGCGCGCTGCCCCATCTCGCCGCGTATGGACCACGATCTGCCTCATCCCCGGCCAGTGCCCCGACGCGCGTTTGCGCGCAATCTGCGTATGGGTGGTGTTGCGGGCGGGATGCTGGGTGCCTCGATCAGCGCGGCGATGGGCGATCTGCTGCGCGGGCGCAGGCCCGATCTGGCACGTGCCGCGCTGAACCCTGGCAATGCCGCGCGGCTGGCGGGCGGGTTGGCGCATCTGCGCGGCGCGGCGATGAAGCTGGGGCAGCTGATGTCCATGGAGAGCAACATCGCCCTGCCACCCGAGGTGACGACGGTTCTCGCGCAACTGCAGGCCGCCGCCCCGGCAATGCCCCCGCGTCAGTTGCGTGATGTGCTGAGTGCCGAATGGGGCGCGGATTGGCAGCGTCGTTTCCGTCGGTTCGATGTGCGCCCCATCGCGGCGGCCTCTATCGGGCAGGTGCACCGGGCCGAGACGCGCGCGGGCGATCTGTTGGCGATAAAGGTGCAGTTTCCGGGCATTGCCGAGAGTATCGACAGCGATATTGCCACCTTGGGCCGGTTGCTGCGCGTGCCGGGGGTGCTGCCTGCGGGGATGGAGATCGCGGGTCTGCTGGAGGATGCCCGCGCGCAGTTGCATGACGAGGCCGATTACCTGCGCGAGGGGCGTGCGCTTGAGGCCTTTGGCGCGCATCTGGCGGGGGATGGGCGCTTTGTGGTCCCGCGGCTGGAGCGGGATCTGACCACCCGGCGTGTGCTGGCGATGGAGTATGCGGAAAGCGCGCCGATTGACACGCTGGCAGCGGCCCCGCAAGCGCAGCGCGATGATCTGATGGGGCAGCTCATCACGCTGACCTTGCGCGAATTGTTCGAATTCGGGCAGATGCAGACCGACCCCAATTTCGCCAATTATCGCCTGACTCCAGATGGGCGCATTGTCCTGCTGGATTTTGGCGCGACGCGCGATATCGGGGCCGAGACGGCGGACAGATACCGTGTGCTGCTGCGCGCGTTGCTGGCCGAGGATCGTGATGCAGTCGTAGCGCAGATGCAGGCGCTGGGCTATTTTTCCGGTGCCATGCCGGAGGAGCGGCGCGCGCTGATCGTTGCACTGGCCATGCAGGCCAGTGCGCCGTTGCGGATGGAAGCGCCCTATGATTTCGGGCGGTCCACCCTGATCACCGATCTGGCGCAGGCGGGGCGCGCGCTGGGCGAGCGCCGCGATTTCTGGCATGTGCCGCCGTCTGACCTGCTGTTTCTGCACCGCAAGATCGGCGGCATGTTCCTGCTGGCGCAGCGATTGGGCGCGCGCGTGGCGCTGCGCCCGGTGCTGGCGCGCTGGGCCTGACTATTCGGCCGCGCGCAGCGGCGTGGGCGGCAGCGGGTCGGTCAGTTGCAGCGGCAGTTCCTTTTGCGCGGGCTCTGGCGGGATGTCCCAGATCAGCTCGGCCTCGGATATGCGGGCGAGCTTGCGTTCCAGATCGCGGTCGCGACGGGCTGCCGAGTCGCGCCGCGAGAACAGCCAGCGCAGCCCCAGTGCGCCGCGATAGGCGCCCTTTTCGATCCAGACGCGCAGGGCCAGCAGCGATGGCGTGACCAGCAGGGTCAGCAGCGTGGCGATGCCCAGCCCGAACACCACTGCCGTGGCAAGCTGTTTCCACCAGAGCGCGGTCGGGTTGTCGATGGAATAGCCGCCATTCACGAAATCGATGGACAGGCCCAGCATCATGGGCGTCAGGCCCGCCATCGTGGTGATGGTGGTCATCAGGACCGGGCGGATACGCGCCTCGACCGTGCGGATGATCGCCTCGATCCGGGGCATGATGGCGGCGTAGTTCTGATAGGTGTCGATCAGGACAATGTTGTTGTTCACCACGATCCCGGCCAAGGCCACGATCCCTGTGCCGGTCATGATGATCGAGAAGGTCTGATCCATCACGATCATGCCGATCAGCACCCCGGTCGAGGACAGGACCACCGCCAGAAGCACCAGAACCGCGTTGTAGAAACTGTTGAACTGCGTCAGCAGGATCGCGAACATCAGCCCCAGCGCGGCGGAAAAGGCCACGGTCAGGAACTCGGTGCTTTCTTCCTGGTCCTGCTGTTCGCCCGTCCATTCCCAGCTTACCCCGGCGGGCAGGGGGTTCTCGGCCTCCAGCCAGTCGGTCAGGACCGAAATGCGTTCGGTCGCGGTGACGGGCACCTGCCGCCAGCCATTCTCGGAAATCTCGGCCAGGTTTTCGCGCACGCGGTTATAGCCCTGCGATCCGGGTTCATGCTCGCGCGGGACCAGATCCTCGCGTGTGGCAAGGCGCACAGTGTTACCATCGCGGTCCACCACGCGGATCAGGCCAGAGCGTACATCGGCCAGCACATCGAAATAGCGCTGCTGGTCCACGCGGTCGATCTGCCCGCGCGAGCGCACGGTTTCCGTGGTGATGAAATTCGAGATCGGGACCATACCCGCTTCGGTCTGCACGCGCAGCGTGTCCAGCGTCGAGAGCAGGCGATCCCCCTCGGGCATGCGCACGCGGATGTCTATTTCTTCATCCGAGGTATCGACGCGCATCGTGTCCAGAAGCAGGCCGCGTGTGACAAGCTGGACCATGCCGCCAATGGTTTCGACATTGGCGCCGAAGCGGCCGGCCATGGCGGTATCGACATTGATCTGCCAGTCGATGCCGGGAACGGGGCGCGAATCTTCCAGATCGATCAGACCATCGGTGCCGCCAAAGCGGTCGCGCACAATTTCGACAGCCTGTTCCAGTTCGTCAAAATCCTGTCCGGTCAGGCGCAGATGCACGGGTTTTGCCCCGGCGGGACCGCCAGAGGCCACCAGAAATTCGGTGCGGATGCCGGGAATCTGGTCGAACTGGTCCTGCAACCGGTCGAGCACCACCTGCCCGCGCAGGTCGCGGTCATGCTGGCGTTCGCTCCAATGCGTCAGTTCGAACTGGATCTGGCCGATGGCATCGCGGGGCGGGCCCTGGCCAGCGGTATTGGTATCCAGCCCGCCATCGCCCGCAAAGGCAAAGACCGAGGCCATGGCGGGTTCGGCCATGGCGACCTCTTCCACCTGACGGACCAGATCATCCTTTTCCGACAGCGACAGGTTCCCGCGGGCGAGGACATAGATGATCCCCTCTTCCGGCTCTGTCTCGACAAAGAATTCCACGCCGCGATTATTCTCGCCATAGAACTGGAACACGCCCGCGACGAATGCCGCCACGCCGATGACCAGCACGACGGGCATGATCGGGTTGCCGACAAACAGTTTCGCGGCGTGGCCAGCGGGCGAATAATGGCGTTTGGCGTCAATCTTGCGGGGTTTGCGTTCGGGGGCCAGTGTGGTGAAGGTGGTCGAGATGCCGATGGCCCCCAGCGCCATCAGCACCGCGCCGGGGATCATTTCGGTCACGGCCTGCGCGGTCTGGGTGCCGCCGGTCAGGTAGCCGGGGTTCAACAGCATCATCGCGCCCAGAAACAGCAGCACAACCGACAGCGCGGCAAAGGGCAGGCGCGCCAGCCAGGGCAGGCGGCGCAACCCTGCACTGACCCGGCCAAGTTGCCGCGCCATGCGGCCTGTCACCCCGCCCAGCACCGGCAGGAAGATCAGCGCCACGATCAGCGAGGCCGAGAGCACGAAGATGATCGTGACAGGCAGCAGCCCCATGAATTCGCCCGCTACACCGGGCCAGAACAGCATGGGCAGAAAGGCACAAAGCGTGGTGCCGGTGGACGCGATGACGGGCCAGAACATGCGCTGCGCGGCTTTGACATACGCCTCCATCGGGCCGTCACCGGCCTGCAGGCGTTTATCGGCATATTCAGTGACCACCACCGCCCCGTCGACCAGAATGCCCACCGACAGGATCAGCCCGAACATCACGATGTTGGATACCGCGACATCCATCACCCCCAGCAGGATGAAGCACAAGAGAAAGGATGTGGGGATCGCCAGCCCGACCAGCAGCGCGGATCGCGCGCCCAGTGCCGTCAGCACCACGATCATCACCAGCGCGATGGCCGTCATGACCGACCCTTCAAGCTGGCTGACCATCTCGCCCGTCTGGATCGACTTGTCGAGCGCAGGGGTGATATGGATGGCGTCCTGCAGTTCCTGCGGCCAGCTTGCGCGCTCGGTCTCGATCGCCTCGCGTATGGCGGCAGAGGTGTCGATGGCGTTGAAGCCCCGGCGCTGAACCACCTGAATCGCCAGATTGGTTTCGCCATTGAAACGCGCGGTCCCTTCGCGGTCGGCGAATGTGGGCCGGATTTCGGCCAGATCGCCCATGGTGACGACCGAATCGCCATTCACCTTGACCGGCAGGCGATAGATGTCCTCGGTGCTGGAAAAGCTGGATGGCACCGTGACCGAAAACGCGCTGGAGGCGCTTTCGACCTCGCCTGCCGCCACAAGCTGGTTGTTGCCGGTGACCACGCTGACCAGCTCGCCCGCCGTGACGTTATAGGCTTCCAACCTCAGCGGGTCGATCACCACCTCGATCATTTCATCGCGCGCGCCTGCGATCTCTGCCTCCAGCACGGGTTCCAGACGCTCGATCCGGTTTTGCAGATCGCGGGTGGCCTGCAACAGGGTGCGTTCGGACACATCGCCCGAGACAGCGACAATGAGGATCGGAAATTCCGAGAAGTTGATTTCCTCGATACTGTAGTTTTCCGCGCCAGAGGGGAACTGGCCTTCGGCACGGTTCATGGCGTCGCGGATATCGGCCATGGTCGCGGTCTTGTCCCAGCCGAAGTCGAATTGCAGCACGGCCGCGGCAAAGCCGTCGGCGGAAAACGCGCTCATGGTGTCCAGATCGTCCAGATCGGACAATTCGGCTTCCATCGGTTTGACGAGCATCGACTCGCCATCGACGGCGGAAATGCCGGGGAAGGGGACCGTGATGATGACGGCGGGCACCTCGATATCGGGCTCGCCCTCTTTCGGCAGGTTGATATAGGCGGCCGTGCCCGCAAAGAGCACCATGACCATGATCGCCATGATCATCCGCGCGCGGGACGCGGCCCAGGAAACGATCCCGATCATTCGGCGGACCCTTCAGCGTCGCGCCATGTCACGTTGACATGCGCCCCCTCGCGGACGAATTCCTGCCCGACGACGATCGCCCCGATCTCATCGGGCAGCCCGGCCAGCCACATGCCGTCTTCGGCATCGCGGATGATGCGGGCGGGGGCAAAGCTGACCAGCCCCTCGTCATCCACCACACGCAGGCCCAATTCGCCCGCGTCATTCAGGGTGAGGGCCGAGCCGGGGATCAGATGCCCCTCTTCGCTCTGGCCCGTGATCAGGATATCGGCGCTCTGGCCGTCGCGGATGCGCCCGTCCTCGTTGGGGATCGTGACCTCAACCCGGAAAGTGCGGGTCTGCGGGTCGGCAGAGCGGGCCACGAAGCTGACACTGCCCAATACATCGCGCCCCGAGGCCAGCCGCGCACCGGCGGCGGCACCTGTCTCGATCGTGTCGACCTGCGTTTCGGTCGCGTAGCCGACCAGCTTGATCGGGTCCATCTGGATCAGCGTGGCGCATAGCGCACCGGGTTGCAGCAGGGTGCCAAGCTCTGCCGTGTCGGTTTCCAGCACCCCGTCAAAGGGGGCGTGCATGACCAGACGCGCCATTTCCTCGACCGCGCGGTCCACGGCGGCCTGCGCGCTCAGCCGCGCGGCGCGGGCATTGGCCACGCGGGTTTCAGACGCGAAACCGCCCTGCGACAGTTCTTCGGCGGCGCGCAGATTGATCTCGGCTTCTTCCAGTTGCGCCTGCGCCTCATCCAGCGCGGCCTTGCGCACGCCAGAGGCTACCTCGCAGAGCGGATCGCCCGCTTCGACCGTTGCACCCCGGCGGATCGGGTCGGACACGATCAGGCCCGACGTCTCGGACCGGATTTCGACCTGGCGCAGCACTTCGGTGCGCCCACGCAGCACGACGCTGCTGGCCACGGGTTCGGCCACGGAGCGCAGCCCGACCACGCGCACAAGCGACGGTTCTTCCGCTTCCTCCTCGGCCTCCGGCTCTGCGGCCATGACGCCTGCAAAGCCCAGAAGCGTGTCGCGTTCCATGATGACCATGTACATCGACACAGCCACCGTGAAGGCAGTGATGAGGGGAAAAATACGCATGGCGTGCGACTCATGTTGCAGAACTGGGCGGACAGATAACCTGTTTACGCTGAACTGACCAGTTCAGATCAGTTTGCACCCGCAGAAAAATCGCGACAAAACTCTCATGTGTGCAGACATTTTGCAATCTTGTTACGCGCGAATCCGCCTGCATGGGCTTGGCTTCCAGCCGCCTTTGAGGCAAAGAGGGCGAGGAATGGAGTGAGGTCGCCTGTGAGCAATCCCGACAGTTTTTTCAATGAGGTCACGGAAGAGCTGCGCCGTGACCGCATAATGAACTTCATGCGCCGCTATGGTTGGATCGCGGTGCTGCTGGTCGTGCTGATCGTGGGCGGGGCTGCGTGGAACGAATGGCGCAAGGCCAATGAGCGTGCGAGCGCCGAAGCCTTTGGCGATTCCGTGCTGGCTGCGATGGAACAAGGCGACCCGTCCGAGCGTCTGCGTGCCTTGAGCGAGATCGAGACGACAGGCGCGCAGAGCGGGTTGTTGCAATTGCTGAGCGCGGGCGAATTGCTGGAAACCGACCGCGACGCGGCGCTGAGCGCGCTGGAGGCTGCGGCCAATGACAGCGACCTGCCCGAAGCCTATCGCCAGCTTGCCGCGCTGAAACGCGTGATCGCCGGGGGCACCACGCTGCCGATGGACGAACGCGAAGGCGTGATCGCGGGGCTGTCGCAACCGGGCCAGCCGCTGCGTCCGCTGGCGCTGGAGCAATCGGCGCTCTTGCAACTCGAACAGGGCAATCGTGACGCGGCCATTGAAATTCTGACCGACATGCTGTCAGAATCCGGTGTAACGGATAGTTTGCGCCGCCGCGCCTCGCAACTGGTTGTCGCCCTGGGGGGCGAGGTCTGAAGCGACGCTGCGGCGCGTGGTGGTATCTGCAGGTCCCGGTGAAGCGGGCATAGCGACAGGAGCTGACAGTGAGACTTTGGACCTGCGTGACCCTTGTGACCCTGACCGGCTTTCTGGCCGCATGTGAACGCGAATTCATCCTGGAAGGGGATCGCTTTCCGCTGCGCGCGCCGTTTTCCGAGGATGCGGGCGAACCGCCTGTCAGCCGCGCGGCGCCGATTTCGCTGCCGGCCACATCGCTCAATACCGAATGGACGCATCGTCTGGGGGCAGCATCCAGCCGTGTGGGGCATCCGTCGCTGGGCAGCGATCCGCAGCCGCAATGGTCCGTGTCCATCGGGCAGGGCGAGGGACGGCGCCACCGGATCACGGCAGAGCCGGTGTCCAGTGGCGGGCTGATCTATACGCTGGACAGCCGCGCGCGGGTGACGGCGGTAACCTCTGGCGGCGAAACTGCCTGGACCCGTGATCTGACCCCGGCAGATACGCGCAGCGGCGACAGTGCATCGGGCGGCGGTCTGGCCATCGGGGGCGGGCGGCTTTACGTGACCTCGGCCTTTGGCAGCGTGTCGGCGCTGGATCTGTCCTCGGGTGAGGTGATCTGGACGAACCGTTTTGACGCGCCGGTGACGGCTGCGCCGACCTATGCGGGCGATCATCTGTATGTCGTGGCCAGCGACAGCACCGGCTGGGCGCTGGAGGCCGCGACCGGGCGCGAGGACTGGCAATTGTCGGGCGCGCCATCGCCCAGCTCCATGGTGGGGGGTGCGGCCCCGGCGATGGCAGGCGATCTGGTGCTGTTCCCGAC
>PWWF01000157.1 GCA_003561595.1 Paracoccaceae bacterium
ACGCGCCTGCGCGCGATCCGGGCAGAGCGCGACGACCATTAAGTGACGCCGCGCCCCGCTGACAGCCCGGATCAGAAGGCCGGGACCGTCTGGCGGCGGCGCTGCAGCAGGATCACCAACCCCAGGAGCAAGAGCGCCGGGATGTAGAAGAGCTGTTCGGGCATCCGGTCTGCGGGGCGTAGCACGGCCACCAGTTCCACAGGCTCTGCCCCGTAGAAATCGAAATCCCCAAGATCGCGCTGGAACGGAGAGCCGAACATGGGCTCATCCAGGATCATGCGATCCTCTTCGGGCATCAGGAACAGGCCGGTATCATCCACGCGCTGTTCGGGGGGCACATCCTCCACATTCAGCACCAGCGTCAGACTTCGCGGCTGGCCGGTGTTGAAATCCGGCCCCTCGACCTCGATGCGCAATTCCTGCCCGGCCTCGGCGCCGGTCATCACCTCTTCGAACTGCATCCCGGACATACGCTCGAATTCGGGCTGGATACGGTCCAGCCAGAAATTCGGCACGAACAGCGTAAAGGCCACCAGCAGCAGCGCGACCGACTCGTGATATTTGGAGCGCGCCAGGAAATAGCCCTGCGTGGCGGCGGCGAACAGAAGCATCGCAAAGGTTGCCACGATGAAGATGAACGCCGCCTGCGCCAGCCCCGCCGCTGTTCCCAGATCCACCCCGAACAGGATCAGCGTCGGGTTGTAGATGAACAGGAAGGGCAGCGCGAGTGTTCGCAGCGAGTAGAAGAACGCCTGAAAGCCCGTTCGGATCGGGTCGCCGCCGGACACGGCAGAGGCCGCGAAACTCGCCAGCCCCACAGGGGGCGTCACATCCGCCATCAACCCGAAATAGAACACGAACAGATGCGCCGCGATCAGCGGGATGATCAGCCCCTCCTGCGCGCCAAGACTGACCACCACGCCCGCCATAAGCGAGGACACAACGATATAATTCGCCGTGGTCGGCAGCCCCAGCCCCAGAACAAGCGAGAACAGCCCCACCAGAAGCAGCATCAGGAACAGATTGCCAAGCGCCAGCATCTCGACCAGCGCGGCGAGTTCGGTGCCGATGGGTGTGCGGGTCACCGTTGCCACGATCACACCCGCAGCGCCTGTGGCCACGGCAATCCCGATCATGTTGCGCGCACCCGACACCATGCCGTCCAGCAGATCGTTGACGCCCGCGCGCAATTCGGCCATGAAATTGGTCTCACCGCGCATCAGCGCCTTGATCGGACGCTGGGTCAGGATGATGAACAGCATCGTCATCACAGCGAAATAGGCCGATTTCGCGGGCGATTGCCGCTCGACCATCAGGAACCAGATCAGCACGACAATCGGCAGCAGGAAATGCAGCCCCGTGGGAAAGACCTCGCGCATCACGGGCAGGACGACATTCTTGGCCTTGGGGTCATCCAGTTCCAGATCGGGGCGCCTGGAGGCAACCCACAGACAGGCCAGATAGATCAGCCCCAGCGCGGCCACCATCACCGGGTCCGACAGGGCCGGGGCCACATTGCGCAGCAGATCGACGGCTGCAATCACGCCGTAGAACGCCAGGCCCGCGACAACAAAGCCAACGGCGGTTTTCATCAGCATGGTCAGCAGGCTCGCGCCCTGCCCCAGTGCCGGGATGCCGTTCTTCAGCGCTTCCAGATGCACGATATAGATCAGTGCAATATAGGAAATCACCGCCGGGATGAAGGCGTGCTTGATGACCTCGAGATAAGAGATGCCGACAAATTCGACCATCAGAAAGGCCGCGGCCCCCATCACGGGCGGCATGATCTGGCCATTGACCGAGGAGGACACCTCGACCGCGCCGGCCTTTTCGCTGGTAAAGCCCACCCGCTTCATCAGCGGGATGGTAAAGGTCCCGGTCGTGACCACATTCGCGATGGAAGAGCCCGAGATCAGCCCCGTCGCGCCCGAGCCCACGACAGCCGCCTTGGCCGGGCCGCCGCGCAGATGCCCCAGCCCGGCGAATGCCAGCTTGATGAAGTAATTGCCTGCGCCCGCCTTGTCGAGAAGCGCACCGAAGAGCACGAAGAGGAACACGAAAGCCGTGGACACGCCGAGCGGGATGCCAAACACCCCTTCGGTGGAAAGCCATTGCGTGTTGATGATGGCCTCGAAATTGCGGCCCTGATGGGCGATCAGGTCAGGGATCAGCCAGCCCGAGCCGAAATAGCTATAGGCCAGAAACACACTGCCTACGATGGTCAGCGCGGGCCCGAGCGCGCGGCGCGAGGCCTCTAACAGCAGCACAAGGCCGATGGTCCCGACGATGATCTGTTGTTGGGTGGGCAGTCCCTCGCGCGCGGTGCTGGATATCTCGCGCGAGAACCAGAAAATGTAGAAAGCGCAGCCTGCAGCCAGAGCGGCCAGCGCCCAGTCATACCACGGGATGTAGCGGCGCGGCGAGGATTTGAAGGCAGGATAGGCGAGGAAGGCCAGAAACAGCGCGAAGGTCAAGTGCATGGGCCGTGTCATGTCGGACCCGATGACCCGCAGGCCGGGGATATGCTGCGCCCATTGGA
>PWWF01000404.1 GCA_003561595.1 Paracoccaceae bacterium
ACGCCCAGCGCCGCCCTCATGGCCGGGCGCATCGCATCGGCCTGCCCCGGAGGCGGCACGGGGTGGGTGGGCGGGAGTGCCGCCTCCGGGGCAGGCCGGCTTCCAAAAGCACACCGCCCGAGGTTCCCACCGAAGCGCGCCTCACAGTACCGCCGCGCGCTTGTCCAGCATCGGCTGGGTGACAAGCGTTACCCCGCCCGGCGACACCCGGAACCAACGCGCGTCCTCCTCCGGGTCCTCGCCCACGACCAGCCCCGGCGGGATGCTCACGCCGCGATCCACCACTGCACGGCTCAGCCGCGCATGGCGGCCGATGGTGACATATGGAAGCGCCACGACATGATCGAGCGCGGAATAGGAATTGCTGTGCACGCCGGTGAACAGCAGCGAATTGCGTACCTCGGTCCCGGAAATGATGCAGCCCCCGCAGATCAGCGACGAAATCGCCACCCCGCGACGCGCCTCCTCGTCATGGATGAATTTTGCGGGCGGCACGCTTTCCGAATAGGTCCAGATCGGCCAGTCCGTATCCCACAGATCAAGGTCGGGGTCGAAATCGGTCAGGTCGAGATTGGCCTTCCAGAACGCATCGACCGTGCCCACATCGCGCCAGTAGCTGGGCGCGTCGGAGCGGTGGCGCACGCAGCTCTCCTCGAACCTGTGGGCGACCGCCTTGCCGCCCTTGACCAGAGCCGGGATCAGGTCGGACCCGAAATCGCGGCTGGACACGGGATTGGCCGCATCCTCCTGCAACAACTGCCGCAGCAGCGACCAGGAGAAAACATAGATGCCCATGGAGGCCAGCGCCTTGTCCGGGTCATCCGGTGTGCCTGGCGGGTTGGCGGGCTTTTCCAGAAACTCGGTGATCCGCCCTGCCCCATCCACGGCCATGATGCCAAAGGCCGTTGCATCGGCGCGCGGCACAGTCAGGCAACCCACCGTGACATCCGCACCGCTTTCAACATGCTGGCGCAGCATCACCTCGTAATCCATTTTATAGATGTGGTCGCCCGCCAGAATGATCACATGATCCACGCCATAATCGTCGATGATGTCGATATTCTGGAATACGGCATCCGCGGTGCCCTGATACCAATGAACCTCGTCCACGCGCTGGCTGGCGGGCAGGATGTCCAGATATTCGTTGCGCTCCGCGCGAAAGAAGCTCCAGCCGCGCTGGCAATGGCGGATAAGGCTATGCGCCTTGTATTGCGTGGCAATCGCCATCTTGCGGATGCCGGAATTCAGCGCGTTCGACAGCGCGAAATCGATGATGCGGGATTTGCCGCCGAAATAGACCGCCGGTTTCGCGCGCCGGTCGGTCAGTTCATGCAGACGAGAGCCGCGCCCACCGGCCAGCACGAAGGCCATGGCGCGTCGGGACAGGCGGTCGGGGGGGCGTTTCATGGGCTCTCACTCTCCTCCGGGTCGTGGATCAGGAACAGCGCGGACAGGGGCGGCAGATACAACTCGGCCGAATGCGGCTGGCCCTTATGCGCAGGCCCGTCCGCCGTGACCCCGCCCATATTGCCCCCATCGCTGCCGCCATAGAGGGCGGCGTCACTGTTCAGCGCCTCGCGCCAGCGCCCGGCCTTGGGCAGGCCCAGCCGGTAGCCGGGCCGCGCCACAGGCGTGAAATTGACCGCCACCGCCACCGGCGGGTCATCCGGGCCGCCAAACCGTGCCCAGGCATAAACCGATATGTCGGCGGCATCGACATCAAGCCAGGCAAACCCCGCTTCCTCGGCATCCTTGACATGCAGCGCCGGGTGCGCGCGGTAAAGCGTGTTGAGGTCACGCACCAGCCGCGCGATGCCGGCATGCGCGGGTCGCGCGGCCGCGTCCCAGTCAAGCTGGGCGGAATGGTTCCATTCCGGGGCTTGGGCGAACTCCTGCCCCATGAAGATCAGCTTCTTGCCCGGGTGGCCCCACATGAAGCTGTAATAGGCGCGCAGACCGGCAAATTTCTCCCACTCGGTCCCCGGCATCTTGCCCAGCATCGAGCCCTTGCCATGCACGACCTCATCATGGCTGATGGGCAGGATGAAGTTTTCGGAAAACGCATAGACCAGCCCGAAGGTCATCTTGCCATGGTCCCAGCGGCGATGCACCGGATCGGTCGCGGCATAGGACAGCGTGTCATTCATCCAGCCCATGTTCCACTTGTAGCCAAAGCCCAGCCCCCCGGCATCGACGGGGTGCGAGACGGCCGGAAAACTGGTGCTTTCCTCGGCCGCGGTCAGAATGCCGGGGGATTCGCCATAGGCGGCGGTATTGACCCGGCGCAGCAGGTCGATGGCTTCGAGATTCTCGCGCCCGCCATGGATATTGGGGACCCATTCGCCGTCCTTGCGCGAATAATCGCGGTAGAGCATCGAGGCTACCGCATCCACGCGCAACCCGTCGACATGATATTCCTGCAACCAATACAGCGCATTGGCGGTCAGGAAATTCGCGACCTCAACCCGGCCGTAATTGTAGATCAATGTGTTCCAGTCGGGGTGAAAGCCTTCGCGCGGGTCGGCATGCTCATAGAGTGCCGTGCCGTCGAACTGGCCCAGCCCATGCGCATCGACCGGAAAATGCCCCGGCACCCAGTCGAGGATCACGCCCAGGCCCGCCCGGTGCGCGGCGTCGATCAGGTCGCGGAATTCATGCGGGGGGCCGTGGCGGATGGTTGGGGCGAACAGCCCCACGGGCTGATAGCCCCATGACCCGTCAAACGGATGTTCCGACACGGGCATCAGTTCGATATGCGTAAATCCCATGTCGCAGGCATAGCTGACCAGTTCCTCGGCCAGTTCCTTGTAGGAGAGCGGGCGATTGCCTTCCGCCGCGCGGCGGCGCCACGATCCCAGATGCACCTCATAGATCGAAATGGGCGCGGTGCGGGCATTGCGCCCGGCGCGGGTGTCCATCCAGTCGGCATCGCGCCAGCCATAGCCGGTTATATCGCGCACGATGGACGCCGTTTCAGGCGGGTGCTGCGCGCCAAAGCCCACCGGATCGGCCTTGAGCGGCAGGACAGTGCCGTCAGCGGCGCTGATCTCGTATTTGTAAGCCGCCCCTTCACCGATACCGGGCAGGAAGATCTCCCACCCCCCGCTCGCGCCCCGCTTGCGCATCGGCGCGCGCCGCCCGTCCCAGGCGTTGAAATCCCCCACGACCGACACGCGCCGCGCATTCGGGGCCCAGACGGCAAAATGCGTGCCCGCCACCCCCTCATGCACCATCACATGCGCACCAAGAGCCTGCCAGTAGCGGTTATGTGTGCCTTCGCCCAGCAGGTATTCGTCCATCTCGCCCAGCACGGGGCCAAAGCGGAACGGGTCCTCATACTCCCAACTGCGCCCCTGCCCGCTGGCTGACAGGAGGTAGGATGCGCCCGGCGCAATCTCGCCCGCGAACACGCCCGGATGGTCCGCCACCGGGGCAAGCGGCCAGTCGGACGCACCGCGCGCCACCATCGCATCCGCATGCGGGTCGAACGCGACAAGACGGCCTTGCGTGCCACGATGGCACGGCCCCAGAATGGCGAAAGGATCATCGAGCTCGCCCGATGTGATCGCCGCCGCATCATCGGCGGAAAACCAGGCGGGCGCGGGTATATCTGATGCTGTCATGCATTCAGACCTTAACGCAGCCTCACTGAAACACAACAGCGCCGTGGCCCGTCCGCAAACGCCGAGCGATTGGCAGGGTCAGGCGGTGCTCCGGTCGCCTGCCGCGTCCAGTTTCAGCGATGTGGCCCCCCAGACCTGATCCATATAGCTGCGGATCGTCCGGTCCGATGAAAACCAGCCCGACCGCGCCGTGTTGAATGCGGCCATGCGCATCCACTGGTCATGATCGTGCCAGGCGGCATCGACCCGGCGCTGAGCGTCCCAGAACGCGTCAAAATCCGAACAGACAACGAAAAAGTCATGATGGCGCAGATTGTCCACCAGCCCGGCATAGCGGCCCCCGTCGCCGTCGGAGAATAGGCCCGCGGCGATCTGGTCCAGCGCTTCGGCCAGACGCGGGCTGTCCGCGATGGCCTGACCGGCATGCCCTTCGATCTGGCGGCGGGCGACGACCTCTTCGGCGGTCATGCCGAACAGAAAGAAATTCTCTGCCCCCACACGCTCGCGGATTTCCACATTGGCCCCGTCCAGCGTGCCGATGGTCAGCGCCCCGTTCATGGCGAATTTCATGTTGCCGGTGCCCGAGGCTTCCTTGCCCGCGGTTGAGATCTGTTCGGACAGATCCGCCGCCGGGATCAGCCGTTCGGCCATCGAGACATTGTAATTCGGCGGATAGACCACCTGCAGCAGATCGCGCGTGACCGGATCGGCATTGATGACGCGGGCGACATCATTGATCAGGTGGATGATTTCCTTGGCCATGACGTAGCCGGGCGCGGCCTTGCCGCCGAATATCTTGACGCGCGGCGCCCATGACCCGCCGGGATTGGCGCGGATCGCATTCCACAGCGCGATGGTTTCCAGGATGTTCATGTGCTGGCGCTTGTATTCGTGGATGCGCTTGATCTGGATGTCGAACATCGCCTGCGGGTTCACGCTCACACCCTGCGCATCGCGCAGCCAGTTGGCCAGCGCCACCTTGCTGGCCTGCTTGGCGCTGGCATATTCCGCCATGAAGCCCGCATCCGCGATATGGGGTTCCAGCTCTTGCAGCCGTTCCAGATCGGCCACCCAGCGCGGCCCGATCGTGTCGCCGATCAGCTTGCGCAGCTTGGGGTTTGCGCCCACGATCCAGCGCCGGGGTGTGACGCCATTGGTCTGGTTGACGATCCGGTCGGGATGCAGCCTGTGCAATTCGGCGAAGACAGTGGATTTGACCAGATCGGTATGCAGCGCCGACACCCCATTGACCTTGTGGGCCATGATGAAGCTCAGCTCGCCCATATTGACCTGCCCATCGCCCAGGATCGACACACCGCGCCCCGGATGTGCGCGCGCGTGGTTCTCGTCAATGCGCCCGATGATTTCCAGATGCCGGGGCAGCAGCTTGCCCATCAGCCATTCGGGCCAGCGCTCCAGCGCCTCGGGCATCAGGGTGTGGTTGGTGTAGCCCAGACAGTTGCGCGCGACCTCCTCGGCCTGCTCGAACGCCATGCCGTGATCGTCATGCAGCAGCCGAACCAGTTCGGGCCCGGCTATGGCCGGGTGGGTGTCATTGAGCTGAATCGCCACATGGCGGTGCAGTTGCGTCAGCTCCCCCTCATCGGCGATGAACTGGCGCAGGATGTCGCGCAGGCTGGCAGCGGTAAAGAAATACTCCTGCCGCAGCCGCAATTCCTTGCCTGCATCCGAGGTGTCATCAGGATAGAGCACCCGGCTGATCGTGCGCGCCAGCGCCTCGCCTTCGGTCGCGCCCACATAATCGCCCCGGTTGAAGGCGGCCAGATCAAAGCCCGCCACGGCCTCTGCCCCCCACAGGCGCAATGTATTGGCCCAGTTTCCGCGCCAGCCGATGACGGGCGTGTCATAGGCCTTGGCAATCACTTCATCCGCCGGGTGCCACTGGCGCGCACCATCAAGATCGGCGACCGACCCGCCAAATCCGATGCGCAGATCGGCCTCGGGGCGCTCGAACTCCCACGCATGGGTCTGGCGCAGCCATTCCTCGGGCTCTTCCACCTGTTCGCCATCGTGGAACCGTTGCTGGAACAGGCCGTGCTCATAGCGAATGCCGTAGCCCGTGCCCGGACAGCCCAGCGTGGACATCGAATCGAGAAAACAGGCCGCCAACCGGCCCAGGCCCCCATTGCCGAGCGCCGCGTCCGGCTCATTGGTCAGCACCTCATCGAAATCGAAGCCAAGCCCCTCGACCGTGCTGCGCGCCTCTTCGCCAAGGCCCAGATTGACGATCGCATCTTCCAGCAGCCGCCCGATCAGAAACTCCATCGACAGGTAATAGACCCGCTTGCCACGCGCCGCATGGGCCGCGCGGTCCGAGGCCAGCCATGGCGTGATGATCCGGTCCCGCACCGCCAGCGACAGGGCCATGCGCAGATGGGGCCCCTGCGCCTGCGCCGGGTCCTTGCCAAGTGAGAATTCCAGATGGCGCAGGGTGGCGCTGCGCAGATCGGTTTGCATGTTCACGGGTTGTCACCTTCTTCGGTTTCCGGGCGGGCAGCACGCGCCTTTCAAGACTGATCGCGCGCCCGATGCAAGGGGGCAAACCCGTTTGCCACCAGAAACCGCCCGGCATGCGCATGACGCAGGCCCCGGATGCGGGCGTGCGGTCAATACGATGGCGATACAGGTATCAGTCAAGGGAACAGATGCGGCCCCTGTCGCCACTGTCTGCGTCAAAGCCGTCGCGCATAGATATCCCCGGAATTGGCGGCCGCGGGGAGCGTATCGACCACCTCGCACATCTGTTTCGCGCATAGCCACGGGCGATAGCGCAAGCGATGCTCTTCGCCAAGGCTGAGATTGAATGCATGCGGGCCGAGTCCTTGCAGATGGTCGATACAGGCCCGCGCGACGGCGCGCTGATGCGTCGTGACCTCGAAGGACAGCAGCGGCAGCGCGCGGCTCAGCCCTTGCAGGGCCGCCAGTTCATGCCCCTCGACATCGATCTTGACGAAATCTGGCACCCCGAATTCGGCGATCAGCGCATCGAGCGTGGTGACCGGAACCTCGATCTGCCCGTCCCAGATCTGCCCCTCCCATCCCGGCACGTTCCGGGCGGCCGCGATGAACGCGGGCGCAAGCGTGGCGACTGTCGGGTTGCGTGGGTTGAGATGGAGCGTGGCCGCGCCCCCGTGCTGCCCCACCGCATGGGGGCGCAATGTCGCGCACGCATTGCGCCCATGGATCAGGCGCAACGCACGAAACAGACGCGGTTGCGGTTCCAGCGCGACCACCGACGCCCCGAGCCGCAGGAAACTGGCGGTCCTGTCACCGACATGCGCGCCGATATCAAAGGCCAGCGCGCCGGGCGTGATAAAACTTGCATGCAGACGGTCCATCCGCGCGGTACGCGCCCTGTCGCGGTAGTAAACCGAAAGCGAGCGTCCGATCGCGCGCACCGCGTCATGGCCTTGTCCGGGCGAATGACTGGTTTCCTGATCGCCATGCATTTGCCTGTGCGCTCTCCTGCAGGTCCGGGCCGGGACCACACTGCCCGTCATGCCCCGCCGGAACAAGGGCGCAGCGGCGCGGTTCAGCCGTCGCCGCCAATGGCTGACAGGGCTGGCAGATATGGGCAGACCGGGGCAAAGACCCCGATTATGCGCCTTTGGCGATGCGTCATGCACCCCCGCCGGGAAACCCGCTTGACCCGCAGTGGATGTATCGCTGGCATGGCTGCGCAGATCGCAAACGCGTTTCAGGGTGTCACGCGACAGAGCGCGTGGATGACCCGGATCTCATCTGCGAAATCTTCATTGCCGGGCAGATAAGGCATCGGTTCGCTGATCTCGTCACGCTGCCATACCCTGTCGGCCTCCATCCTCTGTATCATGTCGGCAAAGCCACGCTCTTGCCACAGATCGGTGCGCTGGGTGAATGCGATCACACCGCCGCCGCGCACGACGCGGCACAGATCGCGCAGCAATGCCTCGGCATCGGCGATATATGTCAACACGCCCACAGTCGCGGCGATGTCATAGAGTCTGTCATCGACCGGAAGCGGTGTGTCCTGCAGGTTATGCTGCAAGAGCCGGTCGTAGATGCCGCGTTTTTGCGCCTGTTTCAGCGATGCGGCCGATATATCCATGCCGTCCAGCGCCAGCTCGGCCCGCCCGCAAAGGGCTTGCCCCAACTGGCCTGTGCCGCAGCCCACATCCAGAACCCGCGCGCCGGGCGTCAGATGTGGCGATAGCAGATCGGCGGCATCTTCCGGCGCGCGATAGTGCCAGGTTTGCAGCGTAGCGTCATAGCCATCTGCCCAGGCGTCATAATAATCCTGCACAGCGCGTGCGTCGGTCGTGCCCTGCCGCAGCGACATGAGCGGTCCATCACTTTCCGGGCGTTTTGTCATCGTGCCTCCAATGCCTGGTCATTCCGCAAACAGGACCATGCCCGTGATCGCAGCTCATAGTTCCATGCCTACCGGCCAGGGCCAGGCTTTGCAAATCTCGGCCCTCCGTATTGCCTGCACCACGCGCGGCACCCTGACGGTCTTTGCGCAAACTCCTGCAGTCGCCTTAACGGCCCATACATTCCTGCATGCCATGCTCTCCCCGCGCAGGATGGAGGGTCAGGTGACGCTTGAAAAGACGCTGCTTGTCGTGGGGGCCGGGTTTACCGGGGCTGTCGTTGCGCGGCGCATGGCCGAAGCGGGGCATCGCGCCATCGTCATCGATGCGCGCGATCATGTCGCCGGGAACTGCCACACCGCGCGCGACCCGCAGACCGGGATCATGGTGCATGTCCATGGCCCGCATATCTTTCACACGGATGATGCCGGGGTGTGGGACTTCATCAACGCTCATGCGCGCATGATGCCCTATCGCCATCAGGTCAAGGCGCAGGTCGGCGGGCAGGTTTATTCCATGCCGATCAACCTGCACACGATCAACCAGTTCTTCGGGCGCGCCATGTCCCCGGCGCAGGCACAGGCGCTGATCGCCGAACAGGCGCTGACCGGCCCCGCACCGCCGCGCAGTTTCGAGGATCAGGCCCTGCGCATGATGGGCCGCCCGATCTATGAGGCGTTTTTCCGGGGCTATACGCAAAAGCAATGGGGCGTGGCCCCCGACCGGCTGCCCGCATCGATCCTCAAGCGCCTGCCCATGCGGTTCACCTATGACGACAATTACTTTTTCCACCAGTATCAGGGCATCCCGCGCGATGGCTATACAGCGGCCGTCGCCTCCATCCTCGATCACCCGCGCATTGCGCTGGTTCTGAATACGCGGGCTGAGGATTTCGGGACCGACGGGATCGATCACATTGTCTATACCGGGCCGCTGGATCGGTATTTCGGGC
Source organism: Paracoccaceae bacterium (assembly GCA_003561595.1). GTDB lineage: Bacteria > Pseudomonadota > Alphaproteobacteria > Rhodobacterales > Rhodobacteraceae > Roseinatronobacter. Next base: position 8,946 of record PWWF01000404.1, read on the forward strand.
ATCGGCTGGGGCGGCTGTCCTATCGCACGCTGGATTTCGACCACCGGATCGTCGATGCGCCCCATCAGGGCACGGCGGTGATGAACTATTGCGACTCGGATATCCCCCAGACCCGCGTGACCGAGCATATGTATTTCGCCCCGTGGGAGGCGGGCACGCGCACGCAATCGCTTGTGTCATATGAATACAGCCGCGCGGCGGGGCCGGATGACACGCCCTATTACCCGCTGCGCTTGCTGGATGACAAAGCGCTCCTGCGCCAATACGAGGGGCTGGCGCGGGCCACCCCCGGTGTGACCTTTGCCGGTCGGCTGGGCAGCTATGCTTATCTGGACATGGATGTCGCGATCCGCCGCGCGATGGATGTGGCCGACCACCTGAGCTGCGCTTTCGCCAGACGGCAGGCGCCAGAGGCCTTCGTGCACCCGGTCTGACCCCTTTTCACAGCCGATAGAGCGCGCGGAACTTGGCCTCCAGATAGTCCATCAGCGGCCCCTCATCGGGGGTGAAGCCGCAGGCATGGGCAATCGTGTCACGCGGCGCGCGCAGCGCCCCGAAACGCTGCAGTTTCTCGCGCAGCCAGCCTGTCGCCGCCGATGTGTCGCCCTGGGCAAGCTGCGCATCAAGATCGGGGATATCGGCGCGCAGCGACTGATGCAGACAGCCCGCATAGACATTGCCCAGCGCATAGGTCGGGAAATAGCCGAACAGGCCAACGGACCAATGCACATCCTGCAGCACGCCATGCGACGGACGGTCCACCGGATAGCCGAAATCGGACTCGAATCGGGTATTCCACGCCTCTTCCAGATCAGCGGCGTCCAGCTTGCCGCGCATCAGATCACGCTCCAGATCGAAGCGCAGCATGATGTGCAGGTTATACTGGATCTCATCCGCCTCGGTCCGGATATAGCCGGTATTCACGCGGTTGACGGCGGCATAGAAGCTCTCGGCATCAGCGACCG
>PWWF01000078.1 GCA_003561595.1 Paracoccaceae bacterium
CAGACCATGATCCCTCAGACCACCCCGCCGAAACCTTGGATCGATCTGGCCGCCGCGATGCTCGCGAGCTTCAAGGACCCCCGCCGCCATAGCTGGTTCTTCCGCGAGCGTACGCCGAAAGCGGGTCGCTTCGAACTGGACGGTGACGACGATTTCGGCGATGTCCTGCCAGACCTCGATGAGCTGCTCGACCAGACCGAGAACCCTGAGGATGTGCTGGAAACCCACTGCCCGCGTCCGGGGCCGCTGCTCGCACTCCTGCGCCTGGCGCGGACCTTCGAGAGTTTCGAGAATTTCTGGTCCACCATCACTGCACCGGGAGCGATCCTCCTGCTGTCGACCGGGCATCTCGAGCATGACGCGCCGGTCGCAGAGCTGCTTGAGAAGCTGATCCGCGCGACGGGTGACTGGCCGCCCGGTCGTCGCCCTTGTGTCTACAAGACGGATGGCGCGGTCAGAGCTGCTTCCTCCGGAGCGCGGGGCGAGACGGGGTCAGTCGAGGGTTTTTCGAAGGAGTTCCAGGAGTATCTGGAAGCAGGCGTGCCCCTGATCCTGATCGGGGCTTCCCCTGCAGCGCTACCGAAACCCCTGATCCCCTTGGCCCCCCGGGATATCAGGGTCGCCCCGCTCGATCAGGACATCCTGTGTGAGTTTCTCGGCGTGACGTACCTGAAAGACGCGCAAGCGGACCCGGATTCCCTGCGGGAAAACCTCTCATCCGCGCGGCCCGAATTCCTCACACTTACCGATCTGATGATCGCCACGCGCGCAGGCAGCGCGCTGGAGGCCTGCGCGCATCTCGCGGTCCGGACGCAGCCCACTGCGCAGCGGGCGGATCACCCGCGGCTGCAGGATTTCCCCCTGCCCGGACCCGTGCGCGAGGCGCTCGCGCAGATGCTCGAGGACATGCGGTTGTGGCGCGCGGGTCAGCTGTCTTGGGATGATGTGATGCGGGGGATGCTCGTGCATGGACCGACCGGGTCGGGGAAGACCGAGATCGCGAGGCTCCTCGCGCGGGAAGCCGGGATCTCTGTCCACGCCGGGTCGCTCTCGAAATGGATGTCCAGCGGGAGCCGCGGTGGAGACACGACGCGCGAGATGCGGAAGTTCTTTGACACTGCAGCGGGGGATGCGCCTTGCATCATCTTCGTCGACGAGCTCGACGCCCTTGGCGACCGCGCTCGCCCGCACGATCACAACTCGAGCTGGACGGACGGGGTGGTCGCGGCGTTTCTTGAATGCGTCGATGGGTTCGACCAGCTGGAAGGCGTTATCCTGATCGGGGCGACGAACCATGTCGAGAAGCTCGACGCAGCCATCCTGCGCCCGGGGCGGTTCGACAAGCTGATCAGGCTTGATTATCCAACGCGTGACATGCTCCCACAGGTCTTCCGCTGGCACCTGAAATCCGATCTCCCGGATGCGGATCTCTCGACCACCTGTAACCGGGCTGTCGGGATGAGCGGAGCCATGGTCGGGGCTCTGGTGCGCGAAGCCCGCGCTCGGGCGCGGCGCGCTCGGCGCCCGCTGAACCTCGACGACCTCAACGCTGTCGTTTCTGAAAAGCGGCCCGAACGGCCCGAGGCGCATCGTCAGCTCGTCGCGGTGCATGAAGCAGGACACGCGCTCGTCGCGGCGGCGACCGGGGCCTATGCGCCCGTTTCCATCGCGATCCTGCCTGATGGCGGTGGCACTGAACAAAAGCAGGTCAAGCATGTCATGTATCGCGCGCAGATCGAGTCAGAGATCATGACCCTTCTCGGCGGCCGCGCTGCTGAACAGCTGGTATTCGGCAAGGTCAGCGGCGGCGCAGGCGGGCACCCGAGCAGTGACCTCGCGCGCGCGACCGAGAAGGCTGCGGCGCTCGAGCTGTCATACGGACTGGGGGCCTCTGGTGCCGTCTGGCTGGGCGCGCCCGGAGAGGTGATCGGACAGCTGCGCGGTGACCTGGCGATGCGTGGGATCATCCGGAACCGGCTTGCGAAACTCGAGACATCCGCACTGAATATCTTGAAGAAAAACCGGGATGTCCTGGACGACCTGGCCGCTGAGCTGCTGCGGGAGGGGTATATTCACGGTGCGGCGCTTGATCAGCACCTCGCGCGGGTTCAGTGGAAGACGGAGCCTGAGGCCGAGGATGAGCGCGCTGAAAACCTGACGGCAGGGACGACCTGTTGAGCCCCCCTATAACGGCCGTCCACCGCCCACAGCCCCAGTAAGGTTGACCCGGTCACGAAGCCCTTTCCCCGCTTTGAACCGGGGCAAGCGCTTCGCTTCGACCTCAACGGACTCCCCTGTCCGCGGGTTTCTCGCCAGTCTTTTCTTGCGAGAGACTGCCTCGAAGATACCAAAGCCCCGCAACTCCACACGCGAACCACGGGCCAGAGCTTCAGTGATCTCCCCGAACACGGTCTCGACCACCTTCACCGCATCGCGATAGGTCAACTGGGGATATTGCTGAGCGACCCGCTCGATAAGCTCAGAGCGGGTCATTCGTCATCCATCCGGGCGCAGTCAAAAAGATTCCCACCCGC
>PWWF01000090.1 GCA_003561595.1 Paracoccaceae bacterium
CCGACAAGGTCAAGAAGGTGCGAGCGCTTATCGCGAACCTGGACGATACAGCCGCGCTGCGCGCCCAGGTTTCCGAAAACACTGGAAGGCGCGACCTGAGCTACATCGAACGCGCCCTCTTCGCGCAGGAGCTTCTCAACAGCGGCTTTGGTTCGCAGGCTCAGATTGCCGAAGTGTTGAATGCGACCCGTTCTGCGGTGTCGATGTCGATCTCGGTTGCCAAGGCAATCGGGACTGCCTTGGCCCAAGCGATCGGACCGGCTCACGGCATCGGTCGCCCCAGATGGGAAACGCTGGCGAAGGAACTCGTCGATGCCGGCATTGGTATGGAGGAGCTTTGCCGGGTTGCGAATGATGCCCGTGGCAAAGCGGCTACACGCGAGCAGACCGAAGAGGAGCCCCAGGTTGATCCTTCGATCGCGGCGTTTGAAGCCGTTGTTCGCCATGTGAAAAAGGCCAATGGTCCTTCTCTTGGCAAGAAGCCAAGACCGAAAGCGACGCCGCTTCTGATCGATGGCGCGCCTGCGGGCGCCATCAAGAGGTCAGCTCGGGCGCTCAGGCTGGATCTTACGGATGTGGACGATGCCTTTGCGCAGTGGCTTGACGCCCGTGCGCAGGACGTCCTCGACGAGCTTCATGATCGTTGGAGACGCGAGACATGATGAGAGGCAGAGCAGCAACTACACAGGCGCTGCTGCCCGTCTCAGGCATCTGCCAACAGCCGACTGGCTGATCGCAGACCGCGGGTATGATACCGATTGGATCAGAGATGCGTTGCAAGACAAGGGATAGCGCCCTGTATTCCTGGTCGCAAGCAGCGCAAGACCCCGGGGACACACGACGCCACAAGCGGCGCAATCGGATCGAGATCATGTTTGGGCGGCTGAAAGACTGGCGCAGGATTGCCACTCGCTATGACAGATAGAGATCAGTGCGTCGGCATGGGAAGACGCGCAGCGGTTCATGGGGTGCGGGTTTCGCAAATTCCCGGACAGTGATTACGGAAATTCCCGGACAGTCCCGGGAAGGGTGCGAGTTGGTTTAGTTCCGCATAGTTGTCTATGGCTCCGCGTTGCGTGCCCTCGGCGGCAGATGACAAACACCAAGGGACGGTCGGGATGATCACCGCCAGTTCCGCCCCAGGGCGATCAGATCGAGGACATGATGTGAACCTCCTGCGCCTCCGCATGGTGTTCATAGAGGAAGACATATCCGTCGACTGGGAACATCCGCACCTTCCCTTGAAACACCGCACCCGCTTCCGGGAAGGTGCTGAGGGTCTCGACAAGGCGTGTCTGGATCCGCTCCAGGAAATTCAGGACAGTCGGGATGCTATCCACATCGGCGTGATCGATGATCTCGACCAGCGCGGCGTCAACCCCGGGGGCGAAGATAACCGTGACGGGCTGCATGGGGTTTGCGTTCAGGAGGCGCGGCGCAGGGCGCGGTCCCGCAGCCCCGCGAAATACGTCGCATCGGCCACGACCCCATCGCCTGCTGCGATCTCTTGACGCGCTGCCCCCAGGCGACGGTTCAGATCGACCTGAGCCATCAGTGCGTCGAGCAGGTCGATCTTCCCAGCCTCGACATCTGCCTTCAGGGGCGCGGCCAGAAAACTGTCTGCCAGCGCCCGGATATCTTCCATCGAGAACATGGCCGCGACTTCCCGGCGGTTTTTTGTGACGGCGACGGGTTCCCGGAGCGCGGCCTCGAGGAACTGTCCGAAGGAATTCTTGGCCTCAACGGCGGACATGGTTTTCATGAGGAGCCTCCTAGCGGTGAAGGTTAGCTATTATAGGCGGAATAGCCCCTTATATCTACTCACAAAACGTGCAGCAACTCACCCTTCTTCAGATCGATTAGGCAGGACGCATCATTGACGACAACACAGGTCACCGGTCACGAGGCCCCCTGATGTCGCGTTCGACAACGCTCAGGGGGAGCCCGAGCATCTGCGCCGCCCGCACGGGGGAAATCATCTCCTCGCCAAGCGCACGCCAGACGAGGCGCTCAAAACGCTGCGGCTTCTCGAAGGCTGCGAAGCCCTCGCCTGGACCGATAGGCTCCGGCTCTTCGCGCCGCCAGCTTCGCGCATAGGTCTTGAACGCATATTCCACAGCGCTCTTCGGCAGAATACCCACCTGGCCAAGCCGCACGAGCATCGCGGCGGCAGAAACACCATAGGTGCGCTTGAGCCGCATGATCTCTATCCAGGTCATGCCGTGACGGTTTTGGCCAGTTTCCTCTTCCAGATGCTCACGCGGAATGAGGAATGCGCCCGCGAAGCAGTGCATGGAGGCTTCCTTCTTCAGCGCGGCATTGCCGGTTTCGATGATGATCCGGTGGGCGAGTTCGTGGGCGAGGTTGAAGCGCTTGCGCTCGAGATTGGTGTGCCGCGAAACGACGATTACCTCAGTCGGTGCGCCTTCCGCCCGCTCGACATGACAGGCCAGCCCGTTGATGCGCTCAGGGAGATCGGCCTCGATGACCTTGAGCCCCTTGTCTTCGAGCAGGGCGGTCATGCTCGGGATCGG
>PWWF01000029.1 GCA_003561595.1 Paracoccaceae bacterium
AAGCGGCGGATGAACTCTGTCGTGGCCAGCCGCATGACCTTTTGGCGGTCGCTGGATTTGATGCGGTAGTCTTTCCAGCGGAAGGCGACGGTTTGGGCATCGGCGCTGATCAGGCGCGTATTCGAGATCGCCACCCGGTGGGTGTATCGGCTCAGATAGGCCAGTACGGCCTCCGGCCCGCCGAAGGGTGGCTTGGCGTCGTGTCGAAGACGCGCCTTTGGCACGATGGCCACCCATTCGGATTTGCAGAATGGGGCGAGCCATGCTGTGAAGTCATCAGCTTGCGCCAGCCGTTCGAGACGGCCAAAGAACGCCAGCTGACCAGCCCGGTGCAAATCCATCAGCCTGGTGGCCGACACAGCGCAACCAGCCCGCGGATTTTCGTCTCAAACGACAGGCCAGCAGCAGGGGACAGGTCACCCCTTTCCATCCTTGGACAAAATGAAATGGCGGCTGACTGCTTTGTTGCGCAGGTCAGCCGCCAGACCAAAGCCTTGTGGTACAGGCCTCAGAAACGGAAGCCGACACCGACTGTGGCCGCCGTGGTCCGCGTGCGGTAGTCATCGTCGGTCACATCGTTGATCGCCGTGTAATTCACGCCACCGCGCACGAACAACTGTTCGGTCAGCATATGGTCAACACCAAGACCAACTGTCGCCCCCAGGGAATATTCGGAGTCGCTGGTGCTCAGAACGCTGGGGCCTGCGGTCACATACCCGAGCGTGCGCCGATCCTCAGTCAAGGGAATCCCGGCCGACAGCAGCAGCGAGGCCGCCCCCCTGATACGATCACCATTTGCGAAACGGGCTGTCCGGTAGTGTCCCGGGAAGTGGTGTAGGAACTGGCGTCCACCTGCTTCTTCATAGGTGGTGTTGCTCGTTCACTGAGCGGCGATCATGGCCGTCTCGTCGTCATCGTTGCATATGGCGGTTAGCTTTTCCACCGGCATGTAGCGGCGGGAGACCGCCCATTCGTCGTTCTGCTCCAGCATGAGCGCGCCGACGAGACGGATCACGGCTTCACGGTTCGGGAAGATCCCGACGACATTGGTGCGCCGCTTGATTTCCTTGTTCACGCGCTCCAGCGGATTGGTGCTGTGCAACTTCGAGCGCAGGCTCTCGTCGAAGGCCATGTAGGCCAGCACGTCATGCTCCGCGTCATCCATCAGCTCGGCGACGTCGCGGAACCGCTCGCGCAGGCTGTCTGCGACCTCGCGCCAGCGGGCATGGGCCTGGTCGCGGTCCTTTTCGGCAAAGACGGTCTTCACCACGGCGCTGACCACCGGCTTGTTGGTCTTGCCCACGCGGGCGAGCAGGTTGCGCTGGAAATGGACGCGGCAGCGTTGCCACCCGGCGCCCAGAACCTTGCGCGCAGCAGCCTTGAGGCCCTCATGGGCGTCGCTGATCACCAGTTGAACACCGCGCAGGCCGCGGCGGGTGAGAGACCGCAGGAAGTCGGCCCAGAAGGTCTCGGCCTCCGAGGGCATGACCGTGATCCCGAGGATCTCGCGCCGCCCGTCGGTGTTGACCGCGACGGCCACTATCACCGCCATGGAGACGATGCGTCCGCCCTCGCGCAGCTTCACGTAGGTGGCGTCCAGCCAGAGGAACGGCCAGTCCCCCTCGAGGGGCCGGTTCAGGAACGCCTGCACCCGTTCGTCGATCTCCTCGCACAGCCGCGAGACCTGGCTCTTCGACGTGCCCGTCAGCCCCATCGCGCGCACCAGATCATCGACAGAGCGGGTGGAAACGCCGTGGATGTAGGCCTCCTGTATCACCGCCATCAGCGCCTTCTCGGCCGTCCGGCGCGGTTCCAGAAACGTCGGGAAATAGCTGCCCTTGCGCAGCTTTGGGATGTTCAGGCCGATGGTGCCTGCCCGAGTATCCCACTGGCGCGGTCGGTATCCGTTGCGCTGGTTCTCGCGGTCCGGGCTGCGCTCGCCATGCCCCGCGCCGCAGACAGCGGCCACCTCAATGTCCATCAGGCGCTGCGCGGCGTCCTGGATCAGGTCCCGCAGGAAATCCGTGTCATCGCTCTTGGCGATCACGCCCGGAAGGTCGATCATGGTCTCGGTCATCGTGCTCTCCTTCGTTGTCATCGGTCTTTGAACAACCACAGACTACGAAGAAGCGCGGTGGCCGCCAGACCCGGCCGCGCGCTGCGCTACGCCAAAAGGCTCCGCGCGCGGCCTCCTACACCACCCGGTGGGGCACTACCTTTGATTTACCGACCTGATCGGGCGAAGATGCGAGTTTTTCAACAGAATAGGCTCGAAGCAGGCATGCGGCGACGCAGCGAGTAGCCGGCAATTAGCGCCTTGCGAATGTCAGCTTCCATCGACGCCGCCTGGCGAGCTCGCGACCCCAGCGAATTCACACTTTCCGCTCGTTGCGCAGGTGACGCCCGAATCGATCTGCGCGGCCATTTGCCGACGTTCGTAGGCGTTCTGATGCTGCAGTGGCGCTTCCCGCTGAGTTGCCGTTCGAGTCTTGATGCGCGAATTTCGGATCCGAGTTGCCATAGAGTAGACC